>CAISKJ010001714.1 GCA_903885885.1 uncultured delta proteobacterium | reverse complement strand
TCGCGATGGCGTAGAGGGCGGGGGTGGTGAGGTTCACGAGGCCCCGAGGAGGGCCGCGATGCGGAGCACCACCGCGGCGGGGTCGAAGGGTCGCGCCATGAAGGCGTCGGCCCCGCACTGCTCGGCCCAGAAGCGGTCGGCGGCCTCGTCGCGGTCGCTGAGCATGAGCACCAGCGGCGCGGCCTCGAGGGATTTGAGCTCGCGGCAGGCCTGGTAGCCGTTGAGCTCGGGCATCACGGCGTCGAGCACCACGAGGTCGGGCGGGTCGGCGCGCGCGGCGTCGACGGCCGTCACGGGGTCTTGCACCAGGGTGGTCTGGTAGCCGATCGCGCGGAGGCGCGCCTCGAGGGGTTCGATCGACGCGGGGTTGTCGTCGATGAGGAGCACCCGCGCGCGCGCCACGATGGAGGGAATCACGCTGGGCGGCCGCGTGGGGCTCCGCGGCGCGGGCGGTCGCGTGGGCGTCGGGGCGTCGGGGGGCGGAGGCGGATCAGGCGTAGTCATGTGGAGAGGAAGCCCTTGCGTGCGAACTTGTCCCAGCCCTTCTTGCCGGCGACGTAGTCGCGAAAGCCACGGAGCTGCCAGTACAGGAGGTACTGGCGATAGCCAAAATTCGAAAGAAAGCCGAACACGAGCAGCATGGCGACGTCGCCGAGCTCGCTGTACGGGAAGAGCGAGCGCGACGAGGTGCGGGCCTGCGGCCCCCGCTCCGACTGCACGCACATGAGCACCGAGAGCGACGAGAGGCAGAGGTTGATCATCGTGGCGACGCAGAGAAAGAGCAGCGCGTTCACCGGCGCGAGGAGGCCCGTGAGCGCGCTGAGCACGAGCATCACGTAGCCCCCTACCTCGACGAAGGGCGCCGCGGCTTCGAACACCACCTGGTAGGGCAGCGCGAAGAGGCCCACCTGCAGAAACCTCGGCCGGCCGATCATGGCGCTGTGATAGGCGAGCACCTCGAGGAGGCCGCGGTACCAGCGCGCGCGCTGCTTGCCGAGGTCGTGGTAGTTCTCCGGCGCCTCGGTCCACGCGACGGGGAAGGGGAGGAACACCACGCGCCCCGCGAGCCGCCGGTCGAGCAGGTACCGGTGGAGGCGCACGATGACCTCCATGTCTTCGCACACCGTGTGCGGCGCCTCGCCGCAATACTCCACGCCCACGCGCGACTGCATGTGCGGCGTGAGAAACCCCCCGATGGCGATGAGAATGTCGCGCCGCACGAGGGCGAAGACGCCCGAGAGCACCAGCAGCGAGTCGAGGGCCGCCAGCGCAGTGCGACCCTGCGCGAAGGAGCGCATGTACTCCACCACCTGGAAGCGCGCGATCCAGCTTCGGGGGAGCGTGAGCGACACCACCTGGCCGTCGACCACGACGGCGTCGTTGGCGAGGCCCACCTGCGCCCCGACGGCCACGACGCCCGCGGGATCATCCACGATGGGCTGCGCCGCGCGCAGGAGGGCGTCGGGCATGAGCACGCTGTCGGCGTCCATGCTGGTCACGATCTCGCCCTGCGCGAGGTTGATGGCGGCGTTGAGGGCGTCGGCCTTGCCGCCGTTGTCCTTGTCGATGAGCACCAGGCGCGCGAGCCCCTCGGGCAGCGCGATGCGCGACTCGTAGAGGGCCCGCACGGGGGCCGTCTTCAGGTGGTTGTCGTACTCGCGCTCCACCCGCACGAAGTGAAACTCGCGGCGCAGCACATCCACGGTGCGGTCGCGCGAGCCGTCGTTGCAGATCACGATCTCGAACGACGGGTACCGGAGCTTGAGCAGCGACCGCACGCTCTCGGCGATGGTGACCTCTTCGTTGTAGGCCGGCACCAGGAGCGTAATCATGGGCAGAAAGGTGTCGCCGTGGCCGTCGGCCGCGGGGCGCACCTGCTCGGCCTGCAGCAGCTTGCGCACGCGCCGCTGGCTGATGGCCACGAAGCCCATGTTGATCACGAAGAAGACTGCGACGTAGGTAAACGCCAGGGCGTCCATTACGCCGAGGAGCGCCGCCACGAGGTTCGTGAGCACCCGGCGACTCTAGTCACCGCGGCCCCCGGGTAGAAGCGCTTTCACTCGTCCCAACGTCGAGTCCCAGGATCGAACACGCGCGGCACACCCTCCTTCGCGAAGGCCGTGACGCGGTGCGTTCGGAGGGTGGCGCTTGCATCCCGCGCTCGCCCTGTGCGAATCACGCGCGCGTGAATCACCCTGCGCCTCTCGACGTCGCGAAGACCTTCTCCGGCAAGCGCCTCTTCGTGATCGGCGGTACCGGCTTTCTCGGCAAGGTCTGGCTGTCGCTCATTCTCGACCGGTACCCCGACATCGGCAAGATGTACCTCGCCGTGCGCGCCAAGAAGGGGGGCGACTCCGAGGCCCGCTTCTGGAGCGAGATCGCCGCGAGCCGCCCCTTCGACCCCCTGCGCTCGAAGTACCCCGGCGTCGCCTACGAAGACCTCCTGCGCGAGAAGGTGCAGCCCCTCGACCTCGACGTGTCGAAGCCCTACTGCGGCCTCACGCGCGCGCAGCTCGACGCGTTTCGCGGCACCGTGCACGCGGTGGTCAACGTGGCCGGCGTGGTGGACTTCGACCCGCCCCTCGACGAGGCGATGCTCACCAACGCCCGCGGCGTGGAGAACCTCGTCGCCCTCGCGCGCGAGCTCGGCGACGTGCCCATTCTGCACACCAGCACCTGCTACGTGGCGGGCTACCGGCGCGGGCGCATCCCCGAAGACGACCCCCGCGTGCACCCGTACCCCCGCTTCGGCGATGTGCCCGGCGAGGTGCAGTGGGACCCGACGCGCGAGATCGCCGAGGGCCTCGACGTGGCGGCCTCGATCAAGCGCCACGCCGACGACCGCTTTCGCGCGGCTTCCTATCAAGAGCAGGCCCGCAAGAACCTCGAGAAGAAGGGTGAGCCCGCCCGCGGCGCCATCTACGAAGCCGAGGTGAAGAAGGTCAAAGACCGCTACATCAGCGACGAGACGGGCCGCGAGGGCACCGCGCGCGCCAAGTACTGGGGCTGGCCCAACACGTACACGTACACCAAGAGCCTCGGCGAGCAGATCCTCGCCGCCTCGGGGCTCCCCTTCACCATCGTGCGGCCCGCCGTGGTCGAGAGCTCGATCCGCTATCCCTTCCCGGGGTGGAACGAGGGCATCAACACCATGGCCCCCATCACGTACCTCTTTCTCAAGGGGCACATGCAGGTGCCGTGGGGCGAGCACACCTCCCTCGACGTGATCCCCGTCGACATGGTGTGCGCGGGGATGCTCCTCGCCCTCGCGGCCCTCCTCGAGGGCAACGCGAAGCCCGTGTACCAGCTCGGGTCGAGCGGCACCAACGCCATCTCCATGACGCGCATGATCGAGCTGTGCGGGCTCTACAAGCGCATGCACTACCTCAACAAGACCAAGGGCAACCCCGCGGTGAACTTCGTGCAAGCTCACTGGGAGCCCACGCCGGTCACCAAGGAGCAGTTCTTCTCGCGCGGCGCGCCCGCCATCGCCAAGGCCGTGCGCGGCGTGTCGAGCTTTCTGCGCAAGGCCGCCATCGGCCCCGCCGCGGCCGTCGCGAAACCCGCCACGAAGGCCCTCGACGCCTACGCCGAGACGGCGCAGCGCAGCGGCGACATCTTCACCCTCTTTGTGCCCTTCATCGCCGAGACAGAATACGTCTTTCTCACCGGCAACACCGACGAGCTCGCGAGGCGCATCACCCCCGAAGACCGCGAGAAGATCGACTGGGACCCGGCGGGCATGGACTGGCGTCACTACCTCCACGACGTGCACCTCCCGGGGCTCGAGAAGTGGGTGCTGCCCGAGCTCGACGATCGCATCAACCGCCCCACCAAGCCCCTGCGCGCGTTCGTGTCGCTGGTCGACCTCCTCGACGAAGCCGCGGGCCGCCACGAGCACCACACCGCCCTCATGCGGCTGCAGAGCGACGGCCTCGCGCGCGTCACCTACCGCGAGTGGAAGCGCCGCTCCGACGCCGTGGCCGCGCGCCTCTCCGACGCGGGCGTCGAGCCCGGCGACCGCGTGCTCCTCTCGGCCGCGAACCACCCCGACTGGCCCATCGCGTACTTCGGCATCCTGCGCGCGGGCGCCGTGGCCGTGCCCGTCGACGCCGCGATGGAGGCCCCCGGCCTCGACGTGATCCTCCGCGCCTCGAAGGCCGCCGCGGCCATCGTCGACGAGAAGGTCGCCGCGCGCATCGGCACCCTCGCGGGCGTCACCGCCGCGTGCTTCGACCTGCACGCCATCGCCGCCGACGACGACGCGCCCGAAGCGCCCCCCGTGCCCGTCGCCAACGCCGACGCCATCGCGAGCGTTATCTACACCTCGGGCACCACGGGCACCCCCAAGGGCGTGATGCTCACGCACGGCAACTTCACGTCGCTCCTCGCGGCGCTGGCGCCGGTGTTTCCGCTCAGCACGGGCGACCGCATGCTGTCGGTGCTGCCGCTGCACCACACCTTCGAGTTCACCTGCGGCATGCTGCTCCCGCTCGCGCGCGGCGCGCAGGTGCTCTACCTCGACGAGGTCACCGGCGAGCGCGTGGTGAAGGCCATGCGCGAGGCGCGGGTCACCGCCATGGTGGGCGTGCCCGCCCTGTGGCAGCTCCTCGAGCGGCGCATCTTCGACCAGGTGCGCGCCCGCGGCGCCGCGGCCGAGACCGTGTTCGACATGGCCCTCGCGTTCAACAAGATGCTCGGCGAGAAGATCGGCGCCGACGTGGGCAAGGTGCTCTTCGGCGCCGTGCACGACGGCCTCGGCGGCAACCTGCGCTACCTCATCTCGGGCGGCGCCGCGCTCCCGAAAGACACCGCGCAGGTGTTTCAATCGCTGGGCCTCCCGCTCGCCGAGGGCTACGGCCTCACCGAGGCCGCGCCGGTGCTCTCGGTCGCCAAGGCCACGCCGGGTTCTAAGCACGGCACGGTGGGCAAGCCCATCCCCGGCGTCGAGATCAAGATCGCGTCGCCCGATGCGGCCGGTGTGGGCGAGGTGCTCGCGCGCGGCCCCAACGTGATGCTCGGCTACGCCGACGACGCCGAGGGGACCGCGAAGGCCCTCGACGCCGACGGGTGGCTCCACACGGGCGACCTCGGCACGATCAAC
>CAISKJ010001713.1 GCA_903885885.1 uncultured delta proteobacterium | reverse complement strand
CTCACGTCGTCGGCGGTGCGCGCCTCGACGACCACCGCGTCGGCCTTGCGCAGCGAGTGCCACGCCCACGCGAGGAGCCCCACGCCGAGCGCCACGAGCACGTAGCCCATGGGCTTCGAACCGTCGGGGAGCACGCCCTCGGCGTTGTGCGGGATGCGACCGCGCGGCGAGCCGAAGAAGTTCGCCACGCCGATCACCATCGACGCCACGCCCAGGAAGGTGGCGGCGAGCGAGGCCGCGGGGTTGGACGCGCGCGCGAGCGAGGTGCGCCCGAGCATGCGGTCGAGGAGCAGGCCCACCATGACCGCCGCGCCCGGCACGGCGGGAAAGATGTAGTGGTGAAACTTCGTGATCATCGCGCTGAAGAGCACGAACGAGAGCACGAACCAGCACACCCCGATGGTGGCGATGGCCTTCTGCTCGCGCGTCGCGTCGCGGGGCATGATCTGCCGCCAGCCGACGAGCGCCACCGGCACGAGGCCCGACCACGGGAACATCGCGTAGCCGAGCTGCCACATGAAGTAGCGCACCGAGCCGGTGTCGCCGTGCACGCCCACCATCGTGCGATTGATGATGTCGTGCACCACGAAGCGGTCGAAGAACTCGTTGCCGAGGCGACCCAGAATGGCGATGTACCAGGGCATCCCCACGACGAGGAAGGCGAGGAGGCCCGTGAGCACGCGCGCGTGACGGAAGAGCCGCCACTCGCCCGAGGTGACCAGGTAGGCGCCCGCGATGGCCGCGGGGATCACGAGGCCCGCGGGGCCCTTGCCCATCGTGGCGACGGCGCACCACACGTAGAACAGCACGAAGAACAGGTGCCGCGCGCGGCGCTCACCGCGAATGAGGTAGAGCGCGAGGCCGCCGAGCACCGTCCACAGGAGCGCCTGCAGCGCCGAGGGGAAGAACGGGATGACGTTCGCGAGGCGCTCCCACCCGGGCGAGCCGGGGACGCTCGACGCGAGGCCGTCGGGCGACGAGTTGAAGGCCGAGCCGTAGAAGTAGGTCTCGACGGGAAACTGAAAGCTCCCGATGCGGTTGAGCCGCAGCATCTCTTCGCACTGCGCCATGCGCGCGTCGGGCGGGCACGACACCACCATGGGGCGCGTCGCGAGGTACACGATCTGCGGCAGCGAGAGCAGCATCGTGAGGCCCGCCGCGTGGTGCCACAGCGAGAAGCGCAGCGTGCGGCCGCCCACCGTGAAGGCGCGCGCCTGCGCGAGGCGATCGCCGGCGGTGACCGCGAGCATGAGCATCGACACGGCGATGACGAGGGGCGCCACGAAGGGCATGTCGGTCATCGCCTGGTGCGCGAGAAAGAACCAGTGCGGCATGGTGCCGAGCACCATCGCGACGAGCAGGCCCGCGCGCTTGCCCCACGCGCTCGCGACGGCGCGGTAGAGGGCGTAGAGCGCCGCGATGGCGAGCGCCGAGATGGGCAGGCGGATGCACCACTCTTGAAACTGCGGCCCGCCGTCGGGGTACACGTTGAGACCGAAGAGCGTGCCCATCCCCATGCCGAGCGCGCTCATCCAGAAGATGAGCACGGGCTTCGACATGAACCACCCCTCCTGGCCCCACCACGTGGTGATCCAGTCGTCGCGCGAGAGGATCTCGCGGGCCACCTCGGAGTAGTGCGTCTCCCACGGATCCCACAGGCCGTAGGCGCCCGCGAGCGGCACGTAGAGCGCCGCGCCGAAGAGCGCGACCCACACGCCCTCGTGCAGGTACCAGGGCTTCGTGGCGTCGCTCCCCGTGGGGCGCGCCTCGTCGCCGCGCAGGTCGAGCGGCGAGTCGCCGAGCACGCCGAAGAGGCCGAGCACCGCCACCAGGGTGAGCAAGAAGCCTACGAGCACGCCCCACGGCTTGTGACCGTGGAGGCTCATGAGGGCGCCGAGGCCGCCCACGCCCACCGCCGTGAGCACCCAGTCGCGCACGGTCGCCTTCGCGGGCTTGAAGCGCCGCGCGGGAGACGCCGCGGGCACGTCGACGGGGGGCTCGTCGGAGCCGCCCGCGGGCTGCGCCGCGGTGGCCTCGACCACCGCCTCGGTGGGCTTCTCCGCAGTCGCGGAATCAGCGGGTTTCAGCGGGCTCGCCGAGGGGTCGGGCGAACGTGAAGGAGGTGCATCCGAAGGATCCGACATGGTTCCGGCGGTGCTCATATCAGAAAGCCGCCGCCGTGTATTGCCGTACTAACGCCCGCTCACTCCGCCGTCGCGCCGAAGAGCGAGCCGGGGCCGCCGAGGCCCGTGATCACGTTGGCCGCAGGGGTCGTGAGCGCCGTGCCGGTGCCCAGAAAGAAATACCCGCGGCCCACGCGACCGAGCGCCTGCGACGCGCCCACGAACACGTCGAGGTGCCCGTCGCCGTTGAGGTCGTGACCCGCCACGCTCGACCCGAAGCCGCTGTCGGCGCCGTCGGGCGCGTCGACCGTCGCGAGCGCCGTCGTGGCCACGCCCTGCGCGCCGCCGGGGTACACGAAGAGCCGGCCCGCGCCGCTCTCGGCGCCTGGCGCGCCCACGGCGAGGTCGGCGAAGCCGTCTTCGTTGAGGTCGCCCACGAAGCGCACCACGGCGCCGAACGCGTCACGCGGCTGCGCGCCCGGGAGCGTGAGCGTAGGCCGCTCGGGGATGCCCGTCGCGCTGCCCGCGTAGACGTGCACCGCGCCGCGCGCCTCGTCGCGCCCGCTCGCGCCGACGACGAGGTCGGCGATGCCGTCGCCGTTCACGTCGCCGGGGCCCGCGAGCGCCACGCCGAAGCGCCCGTCGGTGAAGCCCGGCTCGCGCACCGTGCGCCACGGCGCGCCCTCGAGCCCGCTCTCGCCCCAACGGTACACGTACACGTGCCCCATCACGCCGGTGCCGATGCGCACCTCGGGCGCCGACACCACGAGCTCGGGGCGCCCGTCGCCGTCGAGGTCGCCGCCGCTCGCCACCACGCGGCCGAAGCCCGACGCGCCGCGGTTGGGCGTCACGACGGTGAACGCCGGCGTCGCCGTGATGCCCGTCGGGCCGCCGAGGTACACGAACACCTTCTGCGACGTGTCGCCGGGCGCGCCCACGGCGATGTCGCCGTAGCCGTCGCCGTTGATGTCGCCGAGGCCCGCCACGCTGCGCCCGAACTGCTGCCGCGCCTCGGTGCCCATGAGCGTGATCGCGGCCACGTTGCGGAACGCGCGGTTGGCGCCGAGGTACACGAACACGCGGCCCATCACCGTGCGATTGTCGGCGCCCATCGCGGTGGGGGCGCCCACGAGAAAGTCGCCGAAGCCGTCGCCGTTCACGTCGCCCGCGCTGGCCATCGTGGCGCCGAAGTTGGCGCCCGGGTGCTCCGCCGTCGGCTGCGGGGGAGGGCCCGGCTGCCGCGCGTTGCCGGCCACCGCGCGCGGCCCCGCGGGGTCGAGGGGACCGTCGAGGATCACCGTGCGCGGGTCGAGGCCGCGCTGGCTCCCCTGGTGCACGATCACCCTGCCAGTGCCCACGTTCTCCCCCGGCGACGCGACGGGAAAATCACCGAAGCCGTCGCCGTTGAGGTCGATGTCGCTCCCGAACGCGGTGTTGCGATCGGCGCTGTGGTTGCGCACGCTGAACTGCCACACCACGCCCGCCGCCGTGCCAAACTGCGCGCCGATGCGGGGCTTGAGGCGCCAGTAGAGCATCCCCACGGGGAGGTCTTCGGTGGGCGCACCGCGCACCCCCGTCGCGTCGATGGTGGCCACCACCTGGCGGCACAGGCGGTCGCGGCACACCTCGACGCGCGCGCCGTCGGTGCCGCCCGCCGCGAGCTCCCAGCGAAACACCGGGCGCCGCGAGGTGACCACCGACGTGGCGATGGGCGCGAGGGGCCGCGGCAACGCCATGCGCCCGGCGGCGGCCCGCTGCGCGAAGAGGGACGGGGTGTAGACCAGCGAGAGGGCGAGCACGAGG
>CAISKJ010001712.1 GCA_903885885.1 uncultured delta proteobacterium | reverse complement strand
GCACCACCGCCACCGCGTGGGCGGCCATCGCGTACTCGCTCATGGCGCAGGAGAGCCACGCGGAGACGGCCCGCGCCCGCGTTCGCATCGCCCGCGACGCCCTCGCGGCGGCGCAGCGCCCCGACGGGTCCTTCGCCGACGACATGGCCCCCGGCGCGGCGCGCGCGTCCGACGCAGCATCGGTGCTCGCCGCGTGGGCCTTCGTCGAGGCCCGGCGCGCCGACCCGGCCACCGACAACGCTGCCGTGCGGGTCCGCGCCACCGCGTGGCTCACCCGCCAGGTGACCGCGAGCGCCTTCCCCACCGGCCTCGACGCCCTCGCCTGGTGGACCCTCGCGCAAGCCCGCGCCCTCGACCCGGCGCCCGACGCCGCGTTCGATGCGGCCACCGCGGGCTTCGCGCGCACGCTCCTCGCGCGCTGCCCCGCCGACCGCGGCTGCCCCGCGGGCGTCGCCTCGTGGGAGCCGTGGACGGCCCTCAGCCTTCAGGCGCTGCTGCGCGCCCCGCCGAGCTCCCTCGGCGCGCCGACCCGCGCGGCCCTCGCGTCGCTGCGCTCCCTCACCCTCGCCCGCTTCTCAAGGGCGCGCGACGCGGTGGCCGCCGCGCCGGCCCCGGCGCTGGCCCCGTGGCTCTTCGCGGCGGCCGAGCTGCAGCGTTGAGCTGACGCGGCGCCGCGCGACGGTGGTAAGGTCGCGCCCATGGCAGCAGACGAGGTCACCAACGCGCCGATCTTCGGCGACGCGAAGCCCGCGGCCCCCGCGCACGAGTACGAGTTCGGCGAGGCCGAGAACAAGGTCTTCGCGGCCCTCGCGGGGGCGATGCGCTTCGTGGGCACGGCGCAGGGCATCATGGGCGCGGCGCTCTTCGTCATCGCCCTGGCGCACGTGTACATGGGCGGCGCGCCGGCGCTGGTCTCGTCGCTCCCGATGGCCCTCACGGGCGCGATGTTCTCGGTCACGGGCGTGTGGCTCCGGCGCGCGTCGGAGCCCGTCGCGCGCATCGTGGCCACGAAGGGCAGCGACATCCGCAACCTCATGGAGGCCATGGCGGGCCTCGCGCAGATGTTCACGCTGCAGCGGGCGTACTTCATCGCCGCGGGCGCCGTGGCCGCGCTCTCGATCGTGGGCGCGCTCGTTGCGCTCGCGCTCTTCGCCGACCTCATGCACCGCTGGCTGTAACGCCCGTTTCGCGACGCCCCGCGCGGCGCTTCCAGCCGCATCGGAACGGCGCGCGGCGCGGTCGTGATCGTTGACGCGCTTTCCCCTGTACGTCTAGGCTCCGCGCTTCTTGTGAGAGGTTTTTCAAGCATGCAGCGCATCAAGTTGCGACCGATGATCGCCGCGCTCGCGGCCTGCGCAGCCCTCGCGCTCGGCTGCGGCGACGGCGGCGGCGGCGTGGTGATCGACCTCGACGCGACCGCCGATGCGCCCGTCGACGCCGCGACCGACAAGGGCGCCGACGCGACCGCCGACGCCACCGACGTGACGCCCACCCCCGACGAGCCTCCGCCCGCCGACGTGGCGCCGCCCGACGCGGCCGCCGACGCGGGCGTCGACGCCGCCGACGCGACGCCCTCGCTCGACGCGCCCGACGTGCTCACGCCCGACGTAGTCACGCCCGACGTGGTCACGCCCGACGCAGCGCCCCCGGTCGATGTGCCCGCCGACGTCATGCGCGTCGACGCGGGCGTGCGCGGCCGCCGCGGCGCCGGGCTGGTGAGCAGCGGCGAGGTCATGCGGTCGCCGAGCTATCGCATGGTGTCGACGCTGGGGCAGTCGTCGATTCACCAGACGGTGATGCGCTCGGCGGGCTTCCGCCTGCGCGGCGGCCTCATCGGGGCGACGGGCGGGTCACGGTAACAACGTACGAAGGTTCATGCGCGCTCGCGCGATGGAGGACTCGGATCATGCTCTCGCTTCGCAAGGCACTCGCGATCGCTCTCGTCTCCGCCGCGGCCTCGCTCGCGCCTGCTGCGGCGGGCGCGCAGGGGGTGCCGCAGACGCTCGTACATCAGGGCCGGCTCTTCGACGTGGCGGGCTCGCCCCTCGGCGGCCGCCAGACGATCACCTATCGCATCTACGACGCGCCCACGGGGGGCATGCTCCTGTGGTCTGAGACCAACATGGTCACCCTCGACGAGGGCTTCTTCTCGGTGCAGCTCGGCGCCACCACGCCCTTCGCGGCGACGGTGTTCAATGGCTCGCCGCGCTACCTCGCGGTGGCCGTGGGCGCCGACCCGGAGATGACGCCGCGCGAGGTCGTGGCGAGCGTGCCGTACGCCCTCGTGGCGGGCAACGTGACGGGCGACATCACCCCGCGCACGGTGTCCGTCGGTGGGGTCACGGTCATCGACGCGATGGGCCGCTGGGTGGGCCCCGGCGCGAGCCCCGGCGGCAGCGCCTCCAACAGCGAGAGCCGCTGCGTGGCAGGCACGCGCATCGAGGGCGTGTGCGTGACCTTCACCGACAACTCGTCGCCCGGCACCGACTGGAACACCGCGGCCACCACCTGCCCGGGTCTCAACAGCGACCTCTGCTCGGCCACCCAGTACATGCGCATCCGCAACGCGCACGACGGCACCGCCGCCGACATGTTCTACAACGACGTGCTCGGCCGCCGCGCCGTGTGGTCGCGGCACTTCTCCGACAACGACGGCGGCCGCATCAGCCCCTCGCTGCAGAGCCCCGACGACCCCGGCATCGCGCTCACCCACGGCTTCGCGTGCTGCGCGGGGGCTGCGCCCGCCGACGACGTGATGCGCGCCTCGCTCATCCCCGCGATGGGCTCAGCCACCGCGGGCGTGCGCATCACGTACCTCAACAACCGCGAAGAGACCACGGCGTACTCGGCCTCGCGCATCTGCGCGTCGCTCCACAGCGACCTGTGCACGAAGTCGCAGTACGTCACCCTCAACGACGCGGGCCGCTTCTCGGGCGACATCCGTCGGCTCACCAACGAGGTCTCCGACAACGACCTGTCGCGCTTCTCCACCGTGGTGGGCGGGCGCACCGCCGACAACCCGTCGCCCAACAACGCCTGGGCCTTCGCGTGCTGCATCTCGCAGCGCCCGGCAGACTTCTCGTGCCCCTCGCCGGGCGCCCTCGTCAACGGCGTGTGCGTGGTCGACTCGCACCCCGTCGAAGACTCGTCGTTCCTCGACGCCTCGCGGGCCTGCGCGCGCCTCGGCGCCGACCTCTGCTCGAACAGCCAGATGCAGTCGATCCGCAACGCGAGCCGCTTCGGCGGCGTGCGCGCGTGGACCAACGGCGGCGCCGACAACGACGGCAACCGCGTCGGCGGCCTGCTCTCGAGCATGCCCGACGACCCCAACCCGGTCACCGATCGCTTCGGCTACGCCTGCTGCCTCTGACCCGCCCCGCCTCGCACACCCACACCCATCCCATCGTCACGGCGCCGCGGGCCTGAGGGCCGCCGCGGCCCCCCCCGGCGCGCCCGCCACCTGACGCAGGAGCGCCGCCCCCGCCGCGTCGTCGGGGTGATCGCGCAGGAGCACCTCGAGGTGGTGCCGCGCCTCGTCGTTGGCGCCCGCGCCGAAGGTGAGCGCCGCGAGGTTGTACCGCGCGGCGTAGTAGGCGCGGTCGATGCGGAGCGCGTGGAGGTACGCCTCGCGCGCGGCGTTGTAGCGCCCCGCCTGCTGCTCGACGAGGCCGAGGGTGTTGTAGGCCCGCGCGTCGCCGCGGGCGCCGCGCAGCACGCGCTCGAGGCCCGCGCGCGCCGTCGCCGCGTCGCCCGCGCGCAGCGCGAGCAGCGACTGGAG
>CAISKJ010001711.1 GCA_903885885.1 uncultured delta proteobacterium | reverse complement strand
GGGCGTGTCAACCTGCGCCGACGCTTGCAGTCACGCGGGACGTTCGGGACGCTGCCGCGAAGCGGCTTCGTTCAACATCCGTTACGCGCGGTGATCACGCAGGGGGGCTATAGGGCCTTGACGATGGGGGCGATTGGAGGCCCTATCCGCTACCTCGCGTTCTACGAGGGCATCCACAACTACCGCCGCGACTTCGTCGGCTTCCTGCGCCAACTGCTCGGCCCCTCCACCTCGAACAGCTCATGAGCCGGGCCTCCAATGAGGCCAGTCGTCAAGCCCGCTCCGGCGCCACTACAGCATCACCGCGCGTAACGCATGTTCTGTCCACCCTCGCGGTACGACTCCCCCTTCGCTGTCGTGGCTGCGCTTCGGAACCTGACACCGGTGCCCCGTCGCCTGGCGCTCCTCGCGGTCGCCCTCGGGCTGCGCGCCCCCGGCCTCGCCCGCGAGAGCCTCTGGCTCGACGAGCTCTCGTCGGTCTCCGTCGCCGTCATGGCGCCGCGCGACCTGCTCCAGCACCTCACCACGCTCGACGTCCACCCGCCGCTGCACTTCGCCCTGCTCGGCGCGTGGCTTCGACTCTTCGGAACCTCCGAGCACGCCGCCCGCTCGCTCTCCCTCGTCGCGGGGATGCTCGCCGTGCTGGCCCTCTGCCACCTCGCCCGCGCGCTGCTCCCGCCGCGAGAAGCCCTCGCTGCGGTAGCCCTCGCCGCGACCTCGCCCTTCGCCGTCTACTACGCCCGCGAGGCCCGCTCGTACTCGCTCGCCCTCGCGCTCACGGCGCTGACCGTGACGCTGCTCGTGCGCGCGCTGCGGTCGCCCACGCCCGGCCGTCGGGGGGCGTTTGTCGTCGCCGCGACGGCCCTCGCGTACACGCACGTCTTCGGGCTGCTCACCATCGCGGGGAGTGCCCTCGGGCTCATCGCGCTGCGCCATGACCGCCGCGCTCTCGCGAAGGCCCTGGCGGCGTATGCGGTGGTGGCGGTCGCCTACCTTCCGTGGGCGTCGACGCTCGCGTCGCAGGTGACGCGGGTCGAGCGGTCGTTCTGGATCGACGCTCCCGATGCGCGGGCGTGGCTGCTCGGGTGGCTGTACGACGGGCCCTTCGCGGTGGCGTATGTGCTGCTCGGGCTGTGGTGCTTCGGGCGGGGTGCGCGCGCTCTCGCGAGGGAGCTGCCGCGGGCGGAGTCGCTCGCGCTGGGCGGTGTGATGGTCGCCAACACGGCGTTGCCGCTGGCGGTGTCGTTGCTGTCGCAGCCGATCTTCCTGGCGAAGTACGCCATCGGCGCGCTCGGGGTCGGGCTGGTGGTGGCCGCCCGCGGAGCTTCCAACGGGCGGGTGCTGGTGGCGCTCTGTGCGCTCGGGTGCGCCGACGCCGTGCGCGACTCGCACCGGGTGCAGCACCGCGCAGACTGGCGCTCGCTCGCGGCCTTCGCCACGGAGCTGGAGCGCCGCGGGGAGACTCCCGTGCTGCCGCACCCGCTGGAGCGACACCTCGCGGTGTACACGGGGGGGAGGCCCGTCGCGCGCTACGTCGCGGCGAGCGAGCTCCCGGCGTGGCAGCGGGCGCACCCGCGGGGGCTGTGGGTGTTGGAGGTACACCCGGCGCGCACCGACCCGGCGGTGGCGCGAGCGATGGGGCCGACGTGGAGGGTGCGCGAGGTGCGCGAGTGGTTCAGGGCGCGGGCGGTGCGCTGGGGGCCGTAGCTACAGCTCGCCGCGGAAGTTCTCCACGCGCCGCGCACCAGGTGGCTCCGCGTGCGCACGCCCGTCTTCGCGAAGAGCTGTTGCAGCGACGCCTTGATGGCGCTCTCGGACACCGACAGCCACGACAGCGAAGGGGGAGTCGTACCGCGAGCGTGGGCAGAACATCCGTTGCGCGTGGGTGATGGCGCAGGGGGGCTATCGGGCCTTCACGATGGGGCGATTGGAGGCCCTATCCGCTTCGTCGTCGCGGGGCGCGGCGAGCGCGGCAAAGGCGCACAGGGGGTCGACCCACCGCGGCGCGTCGAGCTGGCCCGCGAAGGCGTAGTGATTGAGCCCGCACGAGACCTCGCGCGGCGCGCGCACGAGGTCGTCGACGCGCACCCGCAGGGTGGTCACATACCGCCCGAGCGCGGTGTCGGGGCGGGGGTGCCGGTCCCCCTCCGTGAGCGCCCCCTCGGCGAGGGTGAGCAGCCGCTCGTGCAGCGTCGCATCGACGGAAACGAAGGCTCGCGCCGAGGGAGAGAAGTACATGCAGGCGCCTCCCGCGACGCGCAGCACGAGGTCGAGGGGGAGCTCGGCCACGGGCGCTCCGAGGTCGGGGCAGAAGAGCGTCTCGGCGGTGAAGTCGAGGCGCGCCGACGAGCGTACGAGGCGCGTGAAGGTCTCCCGGTCCATCGCCGACGAAGGTACCCGCCGCGCCCGACGATGCCCACCGCGCACATGCCCCCGAACGCCCTCAAAACCCCTTGAAGTGCCCACCGGAACGCGCCCCACGGCGCCGGCCGGGGCGCTGCGGCGGCACACGCAATTTACGGTGTCACTGTAGCTTATGGCGCCATAGTCTTTGCCATCGCGCGCGCTTCGCGTGCCCGCCGCGGCCCCACCCAGCGTGCCGACGACGATCGCTGCGACTGCGCCCTGTCTGCGCGCTGGAGGCCTCGTGTCGCTTCGTGCATCATGGGCGCGAGAGCTGAGGATGGAAAAGCTGTCTCGCGTGCTTCAGGGCCTCGTATGCATCGTTGCGGTAGGCTGCGCGACCGCGCAAGAGTCGCTCGTCGACCCCGGCGAGGACGCGTCGTCCGAGGAGAGCGTCGACGTGGTCGACTTCGATCGACCGCGCTTCGACCCCGACGTCGCGCCCCTCGACGTCGCGCCCCTCGACGCAGCGACCTCCGACGGCGCCGCCGATGCGCCCGACGTTGCGCCCCTCGACGCCGCGCCCACCGACGGGCCCTGCCCCGCGCGCTGCTCGGGCTTCTGCACCGACGTCGCCACCGACCCTACCAACTGCGGCGCCTGCGGCAACG
>CAISKJ010001710.1 GCA_903885885.1 uncultured delta proteobacterium | reverse complement strand
GGGGGCGGCCGCGACGACCTCGGGCGCCACCTCGTTGGCGGCGGGCACGGGATCGCCGCCGACGGCCGCGGTGATGGCCTCGGGGCTCACCTGGTCGCCCACGCCGAGCCAGGCGCGCTCGAGCACGTTGCGCAGCTCGCGCACGTTGCCGGGCCACGGGTGCGCGGCGAGCGCGGCGAGGGCGTCGGCCCCGAGCGCGGGGGCGCGGCGGTTGTACACCCGCGCGAGGTCGGCGAGCACCGAGCGCGTGATGGCCGAGAGGTCGGCCTCGCGGCTGCGCAGCGCGGGCACCGCCACCACGAGCGACGAGAGGCGCTGGAGCAGGTCGTCGGAGAAGCCGCGGGCCTTGCGGGGCGCGGGGGTGCGCAGGTCGCGGGCGCTCGTGGCGATCACGCGCACGTCGGTGGAGAGCTCCTGCGCGTCGCCGAGGCGCTGAAAGGTGTGGCTCTCGAGCACCTTGAGGAGCCGCGCCTGCGACGCGGTGTCGAGGGCGCCCACCTCGCGGAGCACCAGCGTGCCGCCCGCCGCCTGCTCGAGGAGCCCGCGGCGCGCGCGCCGGGCGTCGGGCTGCGCGGCGGCGTCACAGCCGAAGAGCTCGGCTTCGAACTCCTGCGCGGTGAGGCTCGCGCAGTTGCACTCGACGAAGGGGCCCCGGGCGCGCGCGCTGGCCGCGTGGATCGCGCGCGCCGCGCGCACCTTGCCCGTGCCGCGCTCGCCCGTGAGGAGCACCGTGCACAGCGAGGCGGCGGCCAGCTCGATCACCGACGCGAAGGCGTCGCGGGGCATCGGGGCCGCGGGGGCCTCACGACGCGACGGCGCCGCGGTGAGCGCGGGCACCCAGCGGCCGCCCACCAGGAGCGACGCGAGCATGTCGAGGAGGGCGCCGTCGGGGCGGTGCTCGTGCGCGCTGTAGAACACCACCACGCCGTCGGCGTGACCCGCCTGGCCCACGGGCACGCCGATGGCTTCGACCACCTGCTGCGCCTGGGCGCCGAGCACGGTCTTCACCACGGCGGCGTCTTCGCGCTCGAGGGAGTCGCTCCACTGGGGGCAGTGCGTCGCCCACACGCGCGCGGCGAGGCCCTCGGTGTTCGCGAGGGTGCCCCAGCCGCGGCTGCCGTCGGGGCGCTGCGAGTACACCGCGTCGCAGCGCAGGGCCTTCGCCGCGCGGTCCCACGACCAGCGGGCGGCGACGCACCAGTTCATGGCGGCGCACACCTGGGTGATCACGTCGCGGAGCATCTCGCGGCGCGCGCCGTCGGCGCCCATCGCGCGGGCCACGGCGCGGGCCACCACGCGGCGGCGGTCGGCCTGGTGCACGTCGGTCACGTCGACCTGCTGCACCAGGGCGCCGCGCCTGCCGTCGATCTCGCAGGGGGTCACCGTCACCGACGACCAGGCCTCGCCGCCGCGGGGGTGGTGCGCGCACTCGAACTCGAACGATCCCTTCGCGCCCGTGAGCACCGCGCGCAGCCCGTCGCGGGCCGTGGCCGCGGCCTCGGCGCCGAAGCCCATCGCGCGGCCGCACGCGTGCGCGAAGCTGAGCCCCACGGTCTCGACCGCGCGGCCCTGACGCTCGGCGGCGCCGCGCGCCCACGCGGCGTTGACCCAGCGCACGACGCCCCCATGGTCGACCACGGCAACCTGCGAGGGGAGCGCGTCGAGCGACGACCAGCGCTCCTGATCGACCGCGACCGCCGCGGAGGTCGCGCGCACCCCGGGGCTCGCGCCGAACCCTTCGTCTTGCCCCAGCGACGCGCCCGAATGATCAGTGAAGTGCAGGTTCATGGCATTCCCCTCACGCTGTATCCGCGCAGCGCGCAGATCGTGGCTGCAGCCCCGTCGAGACCGCTTCTTCGGGCGACCAGAACCGTCTCTGGCGCCCGTCGGTGTCCCCTTCGCGAGAGTTGTGCCGTCTCGGATTGAGACATCTTCGGGCGCCCGATCCCAAGACATGTCGCAGATTCGGTGCGTCGCCACCTGAATCAAGTGCGTCGCGTGCTGTCACGAAGTTGACAGTGTCAGCAAACCGTTCTCTTTCCCCTCACGGTTTTCTGACGGTTCTATCGGTCGGGCGCGGCGACCGCGATGCGCAGCGTGACGGCCCCGCGGTTGCCCACGACGCCCCCCTGCGACCAGTCGAGGAGCTCTTCGGCCAGGCACGACGACAGCCCCCGGGCCGTGATCGGCGGCGAGAGCGCGACCGAGAACGGGGTGCCGTCGCGCTGCAGGCGAATGGTGGCCACGATGACCTGCAGCCGCGCGAGGGCGTCGGGCGCCGTGGCGCGCGCCCGCGTGACGCACCGCACGAGGGCCGGGCGCCGCGCGGCGAGGGCGGCGGTGGCCTCGCGCGCCGAGGCTCGCTCGACGCGCACCAGGTCGACGGTGGGCG
>CAISKJ010001709.1 GCA_903885885.1 uncultured delta proteobacterium | reverse complement strand
GCGAGGGCGCGGGAGAGGGTGCGCTGCGTGGAACGCGCACGCCGTGAAGTCTCGCGCCGTCACCACAACACCTTCGTCGGGCGGTTGGCCACCGTGACGCCCGTCGTGGCCTCAACCGTTGCGCCGCAACGCACGCGTACCCCCTCTCCCGCGCCCTCGCGGGAGAGGGACGGGGTGAGGGCGTGCAGCATGCTGAGGCACCCTCTCCCGCGCTCTGCGTGGGAGAGGGCCGGGGTGAGGGCCGCTACGACGGGGCCTTGACGGTGCGTTGCCCTGGGTGCCATCACCGCGCCATGGGATACGGCGGATACAGCTACGAGGCGCACCAGGCCATCACGTCGGCGCGCGCCAACCAGACGGCGTCGCAGGTTTTCGCGAAGGGCGACGTGCACGCGAAGATGAACCCCAAGGGCGTGCGCGCGCGCGAGTGCCGCGACAGCGCCGAGCACCCCGACGCGGTGGGCATCGTGTTCGCGCTCGACATCAGCGGGTCGATGGGAGACATCCCCGACCTCCTGGCGCGGCGCGAGCTGCCGCGCTTCATGAAGGTGCTGCTCGACTGCGGCATCGCGCACCCGCAGATTCTGTTCATGGCCTTCGCCGACGCGCGCTACGACGCGACGCCGCTGCAGGTGGGCCAGTTCGAATCGACCGCCGAGCTCATGGACAAGTGGCTCACCATGACGTCGCTCTTCAACGGGGCGCGCGGTAACTCGTACGCGGGGCCGCTCCAGGGCGGCGAGAGCTACGAGCTCGCGCTCTACTTCGCGGCGCGCCACACCATCGTAGACGGGTGGGAGAAGCGCCAGCGCAAGGGCTACCTCTTCATGACGGGCGACGAAGAGTCGTACCCCGCCGTGCCCCGCGAGACGGTGACGCAGGTGCTCGGCTACGACCCGCAGGTCGACGTGCCGCTGCCCGCCGTGATGACCGAGCTGCGCGCGAAGTGGAACCCGTTCTTCATCATTCCCGACCAGGGGCGGCGCGCCGTGGAGCCCTTCTGGCGCGAGCATTTCGGTGACAACACGATCTGCCTCGAGGGCGCCGTCGACACCTGCACCGCCTCGGCCCTGCTCGTGGCCCTGAGCGAGGGCGTGGTGCGCGACCTCGCCCACGCGGCCGACGTGCTGCGCGCGAGCGGCGCCGCGGAGGATCGCACGCAGGCCACGATCCGCGCCCTCACGCCCTGGTACGCCGCGCACACGAAGCGCTGAGACGCCCATCACAGACGGGGGGGGCCGGTCGGGGGGCGGGGGCTCGATGCGGCCCGTCGCGTCGGCGCTACGCGCGCTCGCTCCACTCGACGCGCGCCGCCACGATGCGCCCTGTGACGCTCGCATAGAAGCGAATCACGTGGGCGAGGTACCCCAGCAGGCCCAGCGCCTGGAGCACGCCGAGGGCGACGTGCCAGCGGCCCGTGAGAAAGGTCTCGGGTGCGCGGAGCACCGCCGCCGTACACGCGACCCACATCGCGAGCAGCGCGGGCATGAGCACGCGGATGTTGAGATCGTGCTCGACCTCGAGCACATCGAGGAGGGCGGCGCTCGCAGGGCCACTGCTGTCGCCCCGGCGCAGGCGGTACATGCGCCGCTCGAGGAGAAACATCACCCAGAACAGAAACACCATCACCAGCCCGATGGGGTACCAGCGCTCGGGGTGACCGCACTGCGAGAAGAGGGCGGCCTCGCAGAGCGCGGCCACGAAGTAGACGAAGTTGTGCCCCAGCTCGAGGGGCCAACGAATCACGGTGAAGGCGTGCAGCACCGCGCGCGCCCACAGGCTGAAGGCCACCAGCAGCCCGCTGAGCACGTAGGGGAGCGCCTCGACGCGCCCGTCGACGAAGACCGCGCGGGCGCCCTCGGTGAGAAACGAGAGCGACATGCCCTGCACGATGCTGATCACCGTGAACTCGATGTTGGCCACGATGTTGTCGAGCTCGTGAACGGGCCGCGGCGAAGGCTGCTCGGGTCGGGGCTTCGTCGCGTGGCTCACCGTGGGGTGCTCGGCTTCTACCACGGGCCGCGGGGCGGCTACGAGCGAGCGCGCGGGCGCAGCGGCGACGGGTCGGCGCGCTGCTCCATCGCGTGCGCGGCCCAGCCCGCGGTGCGGCCGAGCGCGAAGAGGCCCGCGGCGCTCCCGCGGGGGAGACCCAGCGCGATGCGCAGCGCGACGAGGCCCGCGTCGAGGTTGGGCGGCGCGTGCCCGAGGTCGCGCAGCACCGCGCGCGCCGCACGCAACCGATGGGCCTCGGGCGTGCTCACCGCGAGCGCGTCGGCCATCGCGAAGAGGTGCGCCGCGCGCGGGTCTCCCTGCGGGTACATCGGGTGACCGAAGCCCGGGATCGCGCCGCCCCGCGCCACCTCGGCCCGCAGCGCCGTCACCATCGCGGCCTCGCTCGCGGGCGCGGCGAGGAGGTCTTCGAGCGCGTCGCTCATGCGACCGTGGCGCGGGCCCGTCATGGTGGCCGCCGCGGCGAGGAGGCACGCCGTGAGGCTCGCGCCCGCCGAGGCGGCGATGCGCGCCGTGAAGGTCGAGGGGTTGAGCTCGTGCTCGGCCACGATGACCAGCGCGCGGTCGACGATGCGCGCGCGCTCACCCGCATCACCGATCGAACGCGCCGCGATGGAACCCGTGACGCGGGGCGCGCCGTGCCACCGCGCGAAGACCGACGCGAGCGACGCGATGCGCGCCCGGGCGACGGCGATCCAGTCGTGTGCGGGGTCGTCGGGCAGCGCGAAGGCGAGCGCGCGCACGAAGGCGTCGAGGGGTGATGGTGTGTCGTAACTGTAGGTGTCTGTTGAAGAAAACGTCTCGACGGCGTCGGGCAGGGAGCCCGTCCACAGGAGCGCCGCGACGCGCTCGAAGGGCACCTCGGCGGCGAGCAGGTCGTCGAGCGAGCGCGTGCGGTAGCGCGGGCCGCGCGCGTCGAGCGACGAGACCGACGAGGTGAGCACCGCCTCGCCCCAGCGCAGGGCGCCCGCGGCGACGGGGCCGTGACCCGCGCGCGCGTCGTGGCGGGCCTTGAGGCGCTCGAGGTCTTCGCGGGCGTAGCGGTGGTGGCCCCGCGCGCCGGTGCGACGCACGAGGCCGCGCGACACGTACGCGTAGAGGGTGTCGCGCTTCACGTCGAGCAGCGCCACCGCTGCGGCAGCGTCGATCCAGCCAGGTTGATCGTCGAATCCAGATGGTCTGCCCGCCACGATGGACACCATGGATATCGCACGCGGGCGGCACGTTGCCACCGATCCCGCGCGGAGAGCCATGAACGCACTGAACACCAGCGGACTCGATGATGTCACCTTCGCCGACACGCTCCTCAGCGACGTCGACGGCGCCGTCGGGCGCCTCGTGATCGCCGGCCGCGACGTCGAGCGCGCCGCGCCCGAGAGCACCCTCGCCGACTTCGCCGCCGACCTGTGGACGCAGCGCCCCGACGACGTGCGCGCCTCCCTCGGCCGCGCGCGCGTCGAGGCCTTCGCGCGCCTGCCCGGCGTGGGCGAGGCCCTCGCGCAGCCCGACGGCATGGACGCCGTGCGCAGCGCCCTCTCGCTCCTCGACGCCTCGTACGACGACCCCGCGCGCATCACGGCCGCCGCGGGCGTGTTCGCCGCCGCGTGGATGCGTCACCGCGCGGGCGCCGCCCCCCTCGCGCCCGACCCCGCGGCCGACCACGGCGCCGACCTGCTCCGTTGCATGCGCGGCGCACCCGCGCGCGCGCCGGAGTCCGCCGCGATCAACGCCTATCTCCGCACCGTGAGCGACCACGGCATGAACGCCTCGACCTTCACCGCCCGCGTGGTGGCCTCGACGGGGGCCGACCTGCGCGCGAGCGTGGTGGCCGCGATGGGCGCGCTCAAGGGCCCCCTCCACGGCGGCGCGCCGGGGCCCGTGCTCGACATGCTCGACGCGATCGGCGCGCCCGACCACGCCGTCGCGTGGCTCGAGGCCGAGCTCTCGGCGGGGCGTCGCATCATGGGCATGGGGCATCGCATCTATCGGGTGCGCGACCCGCGCGCGGCGGTCTTCGAACGGGCCATCGAGGCGCTCACCGACGGCGGCGTGAGCTCCGGGCGCCTGCGCCTCGCGCGCGCCGTCGAGCGCGCGGCCGAGGGGGTGCTTCGGGCGCGTCACCCCGCGCGCCCGCTGCACGCCAACGTGGA
This sequence comes from uncultured delta proteobacterium, assembly GCA_903885885.1. Lineage (GTDB taxonomy): Bacteria > Myxococcota_A > Polyangia > Polyangiales > CAISKJ01. The sequence goes on along the minus strand of CAISKJ010001709.1, from coordinate 5,977 downwards.
GTTCTACACCGCCGTGCTGCTCGACGCGCTGGGGCTGCCGCGCGAGGGCTTCTCGCTCGTGTTCGCCGCGGGGCGCGTGGTCGGCTGGTGCGCGCACGTCGCCGAGCAGCGCGCCCACGGCAGGCTCGTGCGCCCGGCCTCGCGCTACGTGGGCCCCGCGGCGGCGTAGCCGCGACGAGAGCACCCGCGCTTGACGAGGCGCACGCCGCGGGGCTCTCCTCGGCGCGATGAACACGCGACGTGCCCGGCTGCACGCGCGCTGCAAGATCAGGTGTGCGCGCTCGGGGGAGGTGTTCTGTGGGGCGTCTCGTCCTCGCAGACCGACGAGGCCCTGGTGCTGCGCGGCTACGCGGGGCGCTACCGCTGAGGGACGGCTGTCGCTCTTGCGCGCGGCGTCGACACGTCGGCAGCGACGGCGTACCGCGCGACGGCCTCGGCGATCGAGATCCTGAGCACCGTCGACGAGCCCGTGGGGATCCGTCTGCTGCTCCCCGCGCGGCGCTGAGGCGCCCTGCCGGGAGGTCGCCAACGGGCGTGCGATGCTGGTAGCGTCGCCGCCGATGAGAGCCCTCGCTTCGCTTTCCCTCGTCGCGTTCGCGGTCGCGTGCAGCCCCGGCGAAGACGTGGTGCTGTGCCCGCCGGGCTCCGCCTGCGAGGGAAGCCTCGACGCGGGCAGCGACCTCGGCCCCGTCGACGTCGCGCGCAACCCCGGCGACGCGCGCGCCGACACGGGCCCCGTCGTCTCGCGCGATGTGGTCTCGCTGCGCGTCGAGCCCGCGATGGCAGAGCTCGCCGCGCGCGACGGCGCCCCCACCACGCAAGACTTCACCGTCACGGGGGTGCGCGCCGACGGCACCACGGTGGGCATCTCGAACGCCGAGTGGAGCGTGGCGCCCTCGCCCTCGGCGGCGGGATCCATCGGGCCCGAGTCGGGGCGCTTCACGGCCACGGGGCTCGCGGGCGGGCGCTTCGACGTCACCGTCACTGTGGGGCGCGCGGGCGCTACGCCGCTTACGGCCACCGCGCGTCTCGATGTGCGCATCGAGCGCGAGCTCGCCGCAGCGGGCACCACGGCGCCTGCGCCCGCCGAGGCGATGCGCTTCTGGAGCGCGCCGCGCGCGACGGATGCGGCGCGGCAGGCGCGTCCGCTGTACCCGCTCGACCAGGCCGTGATGCCCGCCAACGTGCCTCCGCCCGACGTGCAGTGGGAGGGCGGCGCCGAGGGCGACCTCTACCTCGTGCGGGCGCGCAAGCCCCACGCCGAGCTGCGCACGTGGGTGCGGCACGCGGGTGCTGCGTTCGGGTACCACGCGCTGCTCGACGCCGACGCGTGGCGCGCGCTCCTCGAGACCGACGCCGACGCGCCCGTGACGCTCGCCGTCGACCGCTTCGACACGGCCCGCGGCGACGTGGTGACGGGCGCCGACGTGTCGCTCCGCATCGCGCGCGCCACCCTCTCGGGCACCATCTACTACTGGGACCTCTCCGACGGTCGCATCCAGAAGCTCGACGCGATCACCGCGGCGCGCACCCTTGCGATCCCGTCGCCGCCCGTGGGGCCTGCGGGCACGGCCGACGCGGGCTCGCGCTGTGTCGCCTGTCACACCGTCTCCCGTGACGGGCGTTACATGTCCGCCGAGCTGTGGGGCGGCGACCGGCCGAGCGCCATCTTCGACCTCTCGTCGGCGAGCATCGCGGCCGACCCGGCGCCGACGCTCTTCACCCCGGGCACGGCGACGTACCTCTACTCCACGTTCTCGCCCGACTCGCGCCTGCTGGTGATCAACCGCGCCACGTCGCTGCGGCTCATGCAGCGCGACACGGGCGCCGTCGTCGACGGAACGGGCCTGCCGGGCGAGCGCGCGGCGCACCCCGACTGGTCGCCCGACGGCATGCGCGTGGCCTTCGTCACCAACACCGACGGAACGTGGGCCGTCGATTTTCGCGCCGGCGACCTCGCCGTCACCGATCGCGTGGCCGACACGATGTTCTCGCCCGCGCGGGTGATTCACCGCGGTTCGCTCACGCCCGAGCGCCCCGTCGACGCGCACCCGAGCTTCGCGCCCGACTCGCGCTGGGTGGCCTTTCAGCACGGCACCAACTCGCGCGGCGCCAACACCGACGACCGCGCCGCCCCCAACGGATACCCCGGCCGCCTCGAGATGGTGCCCGTCGACAACGCGCCCGACGCGCCCGCCATCGCGCTCGATCGCGCCACGGGGGCCACCAGCGACTCGTACTGGCCCAACTTCTCGCCCTTCAACGCGGGCGGGTACTTCTGGCTCGCGTTCTACTCCCGGCGCGACTACGGCAACGCGCAGGCGGGCACGCGGGGCACGCGGCGCCGACAGATGTGGGTCACCGCCGTGTCGAACACCCCGCGCGCGGGCGAAGACCCGTCGAGCGTCCCCTACTGGCTCCCCGGGCAGGAGACGCGCGTCGACAACATGTCGGCCTTCTGGGCTCCCGTGGCGTGCCGCATGAACGCCGAGACGTGCACCGTGTCCGCCGAGTGCTGCTCGGGCGTCTGCCAGCGCGGCGCCGACGGGATGTTCCGCTGCGAGACGCCCACCGCGCGCGAGTGCCGCCGCGCCGGTCGCACCTGCGCGTCGGGCGCCGACTGCTGCGACGGGCTCGTGTGCTTCGCCAACGTGTGCGGCGCCTCGCCCGGCTGAGCGCGCCCGTCAATCGTCGAGCGGCACGAGCCCCAGCCGCAGCGCCTTGCGCACCAGCGCCGCCACGTTGGGCACCGCCAGCTTCTGCAGCAGGTTGGCCCGGTGCGTCTCGACGGTCTTCACGCTCACGTCGAGCTGCGCCGCGATCTCGCCGCTCGACAGGCCCTGCGCCACCCGTGTGAGCACTTCGCGCTCGCGCGGCGTGAGCGACCGCTCCTCGGCGCTCACGGGCCCCGCCGCGCGCCCCTGCAGCGCGTCGTCGACGCCGCGCCCGAGGTACTGCGCGCCCGCGGCCACCGCCTCGATCGCCGCCACCAGCTCGCCCAGGCCCACGCCCTTCACCAGGTAGCCCCGCGCGCCCGCGCGCATCGCGGGACCCACGTGCTCGGCGTCGCCGTGCATCGAGAGCACCAGCACGGCGGTGCCCGGCAGCCGCGCCGCGATGGCGCGCGTCGCCTCGACGCCGTCGACGTCGGGCATGGTGAGGTCCATGACGATGACGTCGGGGCGCAGTCGGAGCGCCTCGGCGATGGCCCCGCGACCGTCGGCCGCCTCGCCCACCACGGCCACCGTCGGGCTCCGCGCGAGCAGCGCGCGCAGGCCCTCGCGCACGATGGTGTGATCCTCTGCGAGCAGCACGCGAATGGCCATGGCGAAGCGAGACCCTAGCAGACCCGCGCATCGCGCAGCGGCGATCTACGGCGTGAGCGCGAAGCAGTAGATCGCGCCGTAGCCGCCCCCGGAGCCCACCGTGGGAACGCTGTCGTCGGGCGCTCCGTTCTCGACGATGGCCACGCCCGGCGCGCAGCCCGACTCGTCGAGGGCCGAGATCCAGTGCGAGCCCGAGGAGCCTCCGCGGCCGCCGCCGGCGCGCGGCCACGAGAGCCCCACGCGCGGCTGGCCTTCGGTCGCGGTGTCGCCGCGGGCGCTCGTCCAGTCGAGGCACGTCGCCGAGGCGCCGAGCAGGTTGCCCAACTCGTTGGAGCCCGTAAGCACGTGGTGATTGTCGACGGAGCCCGCCACGGGATCGGGCGCATGGTTGGGCACGCCCTCCTCGTTGGGGAGGTCGTTGAGAATGGCCGCGTCGGCCCCCGCGGGGCGCGCGCTCATGAGGGCGGCGCGGTCGGCCGCGACGAGGCGCCCGAGGCGGTCGTACCAGGGGCCCGCGCCGATGCGGTCGATGGCGTTCACGGGCGTACCCGCTCCGCCGTTGGAGGCGCTGAGAAACGCGCGCCAGCCCTTCGCACTCGCGCCGGGCATGGAGCGCTCGGCGAGCACCGCGCAGATGCGATCGGCGCCGCGCAGGCCCGCGCCGGGGCCCCTCTCGCCGTAGCGCAGGTCGCCGCCGAAGCCCTGGCTGCACCCCGACACGGCGAGCAGTCCGCGCAGGCTCGTGACGAAGAAGCTGAAGCGCGCGAGGGGAGCCCCGTCGGGGGCCGCGTCGACGAGCGCCACGTCGACGCCGCCGTCGGCGCTGCACTGCTGGGGCGGACGGGTGGTCTCGGTGCAGGCCGCGAGCGACAGCGCGAGGAGGCCGTACGCGAAGGGCTTCATGGCCCGACTGTACCAGCCGACGCTCACGCCCCCGCGGGTTCGCTGCGCGCGCGGTCGAGGCGGTACATCACGTCGGAGCGGAGCACGTATTTCACACCGCGTGTCACCGTGGCGCCCTGGTGCAAGAGCTCATGGCTGAAGAGCAGCGCCGAGCCCGCCACGGGCCGCACGCTCTGGCTGGTGAAGTCGGTCTCGCCGCCGTCGAAATCGTCGTTGAGGTAGATCATGAAGGTGAGCCGGCTCGCCTCGGCGGCGCTGCGCCAGAAGGCGCCGTCGAAGTGCCACCGAAAGGCCTGGCCGGGCTCGTAGCGGTAGAAGCGCAGGCGCTCGTTGAGGCCGACGGGCGACCACGTTCCCGCGGGGGTGCGCTCGGGGCTCACGCGGGCCTCGACCTTGCGCCACAGGGATGCCGCCGCCGCCGGGTCGTCGACCATCACGCGGGTGTTGTTGCGCACCTCGGGGGCGTGCACAAAGCCCCGCGCCGTGGTGATGGGCGCGTCGGTGAAGCCCCGGCGCTCGGTGGCGGTGATCCACGCGAGGCACTCGGCCGCCGAGAGGACGTCGGGCTGCGTAAAGAGCGTGTGTCTCATGGCCGCGAGTGTGGGCGCGCGGGGCGTCGCGTCGGAAGGGCGCGACCGGGCAGAACCGGGCACAAGGGCGTTGCGGCGGGTCGCGGCCATCGACGATGATGGCGCTCGGTGGCGCGCTTCTTCGCACACGACGTGGTGGCGCGCGCGCGCATGGAGCTCGGGCTCACGCAAGACGAGGCCGCGGCCGCGCTGGGCGTCGACGTGCGCACCTGGCGCCGCTACGAGTCCGGCGAGGTCAACGATCCGGCGAAGGGATTCGCGGTGCGCAACGCGTCGCGCCGACGGCTCCTCGACCGCATCGCGCGCGAGCTCGGCGTGCCCGAAGGGGACCTCCTCGTCGAGCCCGCCGCCGACCCGCCGGGGCACGTGCTGCAGCCCGCGCGTCACTTCGTGGGGCGCGCCGACGAACTCGCGCAGCTCCGTGCGCTCGTGGCCGACGAGGGCGCGCGCGTGATCGCCCTCGTGGCGCCCGGCGGCGTGGGAAAGACCGCCCTGGCGCGCGAGCTCGCCCGCACGCTGCCCGCGGCGCGTGTGTGGAGCTTCTACGAGAGCCCCGACGCCGACGCGTTTCTTCGCAGCGCCGCGACGCACACGGGCTTCGTGGTGCTCGACGGCCTGGAGGTGCTGCAGTCGAACGGGTCGCCCGCGCGGGCCCGCGGCGAGCTCGAGGCCCCCGCGCTGCGCGCGTGGCTGCGGCGCGTGGCCGACGGGCGTTCGGCGCAGCGCGCGCTGGTGACCTCACGGCTCCCGCTCGTCGACGTGAGCGCGTGGGAGGGCGGTGCTGTGACCACCGTGGCGCTCGGCCCCCTCGACGAGGCCTCCGCGGGCGCGCTCCTGCGGCGTCACGGGCTGCGCGCCGACGCCGCGGCCCTCGCCGAGGCCCTCGCGCGCTTCGGGGGGCACGCGCTCTCGCTCGACGTGCTGGGCTCCCTCGCGGGGCGCCTGCTCGACGGCGACGCCGCGCGCCTGCCGCCCCTCGACCTCGACGCCGCCGCCGAGGACGACCCGCGCGCCCGGCGCCTCGCGCGGCTCCTGCGCCACTACGCCGACCGGCTCACGCCCTTCGAGCGCGACCTCCTCGCGCGCCTCTCGGTCTACGCGCGCGGCGCCACCGTGGACGCGCTCGCGGGCCTCGCCGCGGCGGCCCCCGCGCTCGCG
>CAISKJ010001708.1 GCA_903885885.1 uncultured delta proteobacterium | reverse complement strand
GGGCGCCCGTCGACTTCGAAGCTCGCCGCGCGCGTCTGCCCGCGCAGCACCAGGTCGCGCAGCTGCGCGTCGGTGACCCTCTTCGCGCCCACGGCGAAGGGGATCACCATGCGGCAGCCGTCCTTCCAGCGCGCGCAGCCCCACGCGCGGTGGCCCACCACGATCGCGCCGAGGTTGCACACGGGGCACTGCAGCCCCTCGACGGCCGCGCCGGTTCTGGCCCCCACCCCCGGCCCCGCCCCCACCCGTGGGGGCAGGGAGGTCGGAGCGGCTGTGACACTTCGGGCGGTCGGCGCGGCTGTGACACTTCGGGCGGTCGGCGCGGCTGTGACACTTCGGGAGGTCGGCGCGGTAGGCGTCTGTGACGGTCGAGACGGCTTCTCCCTCCCCCGCTCGCGGGGGACGGCCGCGTGGGGGCCGCTCTCGATCGCGCGCAGGAGGCTCGCGCCGCGGAGGTCGTTCACGGCGCGCGTCACGAAGTCGGCGATGTCGGCCATGAAGCGCGCGCGGGCTTCGGTGCCGCGGGCCATGGCGGTGAGGCGCGCCTCCCACGCGCCCGTGAGCTCGGGCGAGCGCAGCGCCTCGACGGGGAGCGCGTCGATGAGCCCCTCGCCCACGGGGGTGGCCGCGAGCATCTTGCCCTCGCGCTTTACGTACCCGCGCTTGAGCAGCGTCTCGATGATCGACGCGCGCGTGGCCGGCGTGCCGAGGCCGCCGTCTCTCATCGCGGCGCGCAGGGCCTCGTCTTCGATGTCGCGACCGGCCGACTCCATCGCCGCGAGCAGCGTCGCCTCGGAGTAGCGCCGCGGCGGCTTGGTGCGCTTCGTCTCGACCGCGTAGCGGCCGTCGAGGCGCTGACCCTTCGTGAGCGGCGGCAGCGCCTGGAGCCCGCCGCCCTCGTCGTCGCCGAAGCCCGCGACCTCTTGCCACCCGCGCGCGAGGCACACGCGCCCGTGGGCCACGAAGCGGTCGGGCGGCGGCGGGAGCTTCGTGATGAAGCGATCGACCTGCGCCTCGGCGGCCTCATCGACGGCGACCTTCACGTCGGGCGCCTCGGGCACGTCGGGCGCGCTGCCGTCGTCGAGGCCCGCGCGCAGCACCGCGGTGGTGAGCGCGAACTCGGCGTCGGGCTGAAACACCCCGAGAAAGCGCCGCACCACGAGCTCGTAGAGCCGCAGCTCGTCGCGGTCGAGGGAGGCCGTCGCGGGGTCGCGCGGCGTCGGAATGATGGCGTGGTGGTCGCTCACCTTCGCGTCGTTGAACACCCTCCCCGAGCGCTTCGGCGGATCGTCGCAGAGCGCCTTCGCGAAGCGCCCCACCGGGGCCCACGAAGACAGCGCCGCGAACACGTTGCCCAGCGTCGGAAAGATGTCGTTCGACAGGTGCCGCGAGTCGGTGCGCGGGTACGTGAGCAGCTTGTGCCGCTCGTAGAGCGACTGCGCGAGGTCGAGCGTGCGCTGCGCCGAGAAGCCGTAGCGCCCGTTGGCCGTGCGCTGCAGCGACGTGAGGTCGAAGAGCAGCGGCGGCGGCACCTTCTGCTTGCGGGTGTTCACCGCCTCGACCACGGCGCCGAGCTTCTGCGACGCCTCGTCGGCGCGCGCCACCACCGCGCGGGCGAGCGCTTCGGTGTCGAGGGCGGTGCGACGCTCCCACGTCCAGCGCGCGCGAAAGCCCTCGCCCGCGGCGTCGCCGGGGGTCTTGAGCGAGGCCGCGACCTCCCAATAATCGCGCACCACGAAGGCCCGAATGGCCTTCTCGCGCGCGGTGAGAATGGCCAGCGTGGGCGTCTGCACGCGGCCCACGGAGAAGAGCGCGTCGCTCACCGTGCGCAGGCGCAGGGTGAAGGCGCGCGTGGCGTTCATGCCCACGAGCCAGTCGGCCTCGGCGCGGCACCGCGCGGCGTCGGCGAGCGCGTCGTAGCGCGACCCCGGCTGCAACGCATTGAAGCCCGCGCGAATGGCCGCGTCGGTGAGCGACGAGATCCACAATCGCTGAATGGGAAGGGCCGCGCCCGCGAGCTCGTAGGCCCAGCGAAAGATGAGCTCGCCCTCGCGCCCCGCGTCGCAGGCGTTCACCACCCCGTCGAAGCGACGGTCTTTGAGCAGGGCGCGCACCGCCTTCCACTGCGCGTACGCCGACTTCACCGCGCGCAGCTTGAACGCGCCGGGCAGCATCGGCAGCGTGTGCATCTGCCAGCGCTTCCACCCGGGCTCGTAGGCGCCGGGCTCCTCGAGCTCCACGATGTGACCGATGCACCACGTGACCACGTGCGACGGCCCCTCGAGGCACCCTTCGCCCCGCCGCGTCGCGCCGAGGATCCGCGCGAGGTCGCGCGCCACCGAGGGCTTCTCCGCGATCACCAGTTGCATCGCCCGCAACCTCGCACCTCCGCCGCCCCGCGCGCAACGTTCTATGTGACATATCCTGTCGCGCAACCTCTCGAAGCGCCTGGCGATAAGTCGCGAATGAACTACCTCCGACTGTTCGCCCGAAGCGTGCTCGCCGACCTCGCCGACCTCGTCGCCCCGCCCGCGTGCGCGGCCTGCGGCGCGACCTTTCCGCGGCGCCTCCCGCTCTGCGACCTGTGCCGCGAGCACCTGGTGGCCGCCGAAGACGCGCCGCCCGCCGTGAGCGTCGCGTGGGAGCACGGCGGCTCGCTCGCCCGCGCCGTGCACCGCGCCAAGTACGGCGATGATCCCAGCGTGGCGGCCGCGCTCGGCGCGCTCCTCGTCGAGACGTGGCGCCACGACGGCGTCGTCGACGCGGTGGTGCCCGTTCCGCTGCACCCCGCGCGGCTGCGCCTGCGGGGCTTCAATCAGTCCGCCGAGCTCTCGCGCGCCCTCGGCCACACGCTCGGCGCCGCGCTGCTCTTCGACGGCGCGCGCCGCGTGCGAGACACCCCCACGCAGACCCGCCTCGACCGCGCGGCCCGGCGTCGCAACGTGGCCGACGCCTTCGTCGCGAGCCCGCGCGTGCGCGGTGCGCGGGTGCTCCTCGTCGACGACGTGGTCACCACCGGCGCGACGCTCGCGGCGCTGCGCCAGGCCTGCCTCGACGCCGGCGCCGCCGCGGTGCACGCCGTCGCCCTCGCGCGCGTCCCGCTCTGGACCGCGTAGCCCTCACCGCGCCGGGCAG
>CAISKJ010001707.1 GCA_903885885.1 uncultured delta proteobacterium | reverse complement strand
GCCCCCTCGGCCAGCTCTGCGTGAGCAACGCGTGCGTCGAGGGGTGCAGCCCCACGCGCGCGTGCCCGTCGTCGCGGACGTGCTGCGCCGGCGGCTGCGTCGACACGCGCACCAACACGGGCAACTGCGGCGCGTGCGGCGCGGGCTGCACCGCGTCCAACGGCACCGCCGCCTGCGCGGCGGGCGCGTGCGCCGTGGGCGCGTGCAACGCGGGCTACGCCGACTGCGACGGCAACCCCACCAACGGCTGCGAGACCAACACGCAGAGCAGCGCCACCTCGTGCGGGAGCTGCACGCGCGCCTGCCCCGCAGCGCCCCACGCGGCGCCGGCGTGCGCGGCGAGCGCGTGCGCGCTCACCTGCGAGGTGGGCTTCGCCGACTGCGACCGCGACGCGGCCAACGGCTGCGAGTCGACGCCGGGCGGCGACCCCAACAACTGCGGCGCGTGCGGGCGCGTGTGCGCGGCGGGCACCAACCAGACGGCCGTGTGCGAGTCGGCGTCGTGTGTCACGCGCTGCGCAGACGGCTTCGGCGACTGCGACGGCAACGCCTCCAACGGCTGCGAGACGGGCGTTTGGTACCAGCCGGCCAACTGCGGCGCGTGCGGGCGCACATGCCCCACGGGCATGACCTGCAACGGCGGAACGTGCGCCGCCGCGGTGTGCTGCGCCGACCTGCACCTCGCGCTCCCGACGCTCCCCTCGGGGGTGTACCCGCTCGACGCCGGCGGCTCGACCTACCCCGCGTACTGCGACATGAGCACCGAGGGCGGCGGGTGGACGCTGGTGCTCATGATCCCCGACACGGCGGGCGCCACCTACGGCTACGACGCCGAGGCGTGGACCGACGCATCCCTCGTCAACGCCGACGTCACCGACCCGACGCGCAACGTCGTGATGCGCAGCCAGGCCTTCTTTCGCGTGCCGGTCCTCTCCGAAATGCGCTTCTGCATGGGCACGGCGACCAACTGCTTGAACGAGCTCAAGTTCGGGGTCTCGACGCAGTCGGTGTTTCTCAACGACGAGTCGCTCGGCGCACGCACCACCAGTGACTTCGCGCGCTGGGGCTACCCCGGCGCGTGGGGGTGCAACCGCGTGGGGCTCAACGTCCGCGCGCCCGGCGGCACGGCGCGCTGCCGCTACGGCATCGTCGTGAGCCCGTCGGGCGCATGCGGCGGCGCCGACGACGGCGCCATCGGCTTCGGGTGCGTGAGCCACCGCGGCGCGCAGGTGTCCGTGGGCCGCGCCGACACGGCGGGCGTCGTGCGCAACGAGCGCGGCTGGATCTGGGTGCGTTGAGGCGCTACGGCAGGCGGTGCCGCGAGAGAAAGGCCCACGCCGCCTGCGCGAAGCCCGTCGAGAGGTCGTGGCCGCCGGGGCGAATCACCGTCTCGTTGGGGATGCCCAGCGCGCTCATGCGCGACGAGAGCGCGCATGTGTAAAACACCGACACGATGGGGTCTTGCGCGTAGTGCGAGAGGTACCCCGGCACCTGTCGCCCCGTGGTGGGGAGCGCCACCGGGAGGCCCGGCCCCGAGCACCCGCACCAGCCCGACTCGCTCGCCATCGCGGCGCACGAGTTCGAGCTCGCCTGGAAGTAGCACGAAGGCCGACTCGCGCAGGTCACCATGCCCGCAGAGTTCTCGGCGAAGGCCGCCACGCGATCGCGCAGCGCCACCGACACGAGGAGCGACATGAAGCCGCCGTTCGAGTGGCCCATCACGTACACACGGCTGGGGTCGACGCCGTAGCGCCGCTGGGCCTCGACGATCACCGAGCGCGTAAGCACGAGGTCGGCGTTGGTGTTGACGTTCGCGCTGCGCGTCTCCCAATAGGTCCCATTGCCACCCGGGTGGTCGTAGTCGGGGCCCTCGCCGCCGAACCACCGCGCAGTGGGCGCCACCACCACGATGCCCTGCGCGTCGGCGAGCGACCGCAGCCCCGCTCCCGTGATCATCACGTCGCCGTCACCATTGGTGCCGTGAAACGCGACCACGAGCGCCGGGTTCGCCCCGCGCGATGCGGGCGCATACACCCAAACATCGCGCCCCTCGCCCATCACGGTGAGGCGCGCGGTGTAGTACCCCGTCGCGCCCGAGAAGGCGCCGCTGTCCACCACCGGATCCGCCGCCGGGATGCTCCCATCGAGCACGGCGCTGTCGACCACCGCGCTGTCGACCACCGCGCTGTCGACCACCGCGCTGTCGACCACCGCGCTGTCGACCACCGCGCTGTCGACCACGGTGCTGTCGACCACCACGCGATCGACCACCGCGCTGTCGACCACGCCGGCATCGACCCCGGGCGGCGTGCAGGGCACGTAGCCCGACTCCGCGTAGCAATCCTCGTCGCGGTCACAGAAGCATCGCGCCTCGCCGGGCCAACACTGCCGAATGTGCCCCGACACAACGCCGACCACGTTGCCCGCCGCGCTGATCCGCACGGCCTCGGGGCACACGTTGCCCCCCGCATCGACCACGCCCGCATCGACGAAGCTCGCGTCGATGACGATCACATCCGGCACGCTCGCATCCACGACCGAGGCGTCTACCACGCTCGCATCGGGCGCGCTCACGTCGGGCGCGCTCACATCGGGCGCGCTCACGTCGGTGCCCCCATCGTCGGGGGCTGCGTCCGCGCTCGCGCCCGCGTCGCCGTTGGGGGGCACGCAGGGCACGTAGCCCTCTTCCGCGTAGCAATCTTGATCGCTGTCGCAGAAGCAGTAGGCCTCGCCCGGCCAGCAGTGTCGAATGTGCCCCGAGGAGAGGCCCACAGGGTTGCCGCGCTTGCTGATGCGAATGGCCTCGGGGCACACGCGCAGCTCGACGGGGTCGCTCCCCGAGAGCGTCTCACCCGTTGTGCACGATGCGAGCAGGCCGCCCGCGATGAGCCCCGAAGCGAGGGCTCCACGGAGCCCGCCAGACTTGCGATAACTCACGATCGCGGTCGTATCGCAGGCCGCAGGTGTTGTTCAAGTTGCGGTCGATACCTATTGGCGCTGAATTTAATCGCTTAATCGTTGCCTAGCGTTCGGCGCGAGCGAGGTTGTCGAGGCACCGCTGCATGGCGCGCTGAAAGAGTCGCGAGACCGCCCACGCGAGCGGCCACGTGAGCGCGCCCCGCTCGACGATCGAATAGCGCCACACGACCCGCGTCGCGCCGCCCTCGTCGGCGAAGGTCCAGAGCGAGATCATGTTGGTGCAGAACAGGCGCTGCATCGCGTTCATCTCGGCCATCTCGTAGCCGTGCGCGCGAGGGGCGTCGAAGCGCGTGACGCGCTCGCGGAGCGTGGTCCCGTCGCGTAGCCTCACGGTGCGAAGGGCGCCCTCGCACGTCGCTCCGCCTCCGTCGATCGACGCCGCCGCGATGCCCGGGATGAACGGCGCATAGCCCGTAAAGAACTCCGCGAGGGCGTTCACCTCGCCCGCCGCCGCCGCGAACACCTCGTCGACCTTTCGCGGTACCACCACGCTCGCCTCGAGTTCGATCGTCATCCCATGCTCCTCACGCGTCGTTGCGGGCCGTACGCTACGTCACATCGCCCCGCGACGGACGCGTGTACACTCGCAGCCCCTCCGACGCACAACGACCATGCGCGAACGCCCCCCGAAGCCTCCCCCCGCGCGCGACGCCACCTCGCGAAGCGCCCTCTACGAAGCGCTCCTCGCCACGCGTGAGGCCAACG
>CAISKJ010001706.1 GCA_903885885.1 uncultured delta proteobacterium | reverse complement strand
CTCTCGGGCGGCAACCAGCAGAAGGTGCTGCTTGGCCGCGAGCTCGCGCGCTCGCTCAAGGTGCTCGTGGTGGCGCAGCCTACGCGCGGCGTCGACCTCGGGGCGTCGGCCGACATTCACGCCGCGCTGCTCGAAGCGCGCGATAAGGGCGTCGCCGTGCTGCTGCTCTCGTCGGAGCTCGACGAGCTGCGGCGCCTCTCCGACCGCATCGTGGTGATGCGCCGCGGGGCCGTCGTGGGCGAGCTCGCGCCCTCCGAGGCCACCGACGCGCGCCTCGGCGACCTCATGGTAGGAGGCTCGCGATGAAGCCCCGCACGCGCGCGTTCGAGGGGGTGCTCGCGGCCTCGGCGGTGCTCCTCACGCTCAACCTGGTGGTGTGGGTCGCGGGCGAGTCGCCGCGACGCGTGCTCGCCCTCGCGATCACGGGCTCGGTGGGCAGCGCGTACGGCATCGCGCAGACGCTCGCCAAGGCCACGCCCCTCGTGTGGACGGGCGCCGCCGTCGCGTTCGCCCTGCGCGCGCGGCTCTTCAACATCGGCGCGGAGGGGCAGTGCATGGCCGGCGTGCTCGCCGCGGGCGTGGTCGGCGCGTGGCTCCCGGCGGGCTCCTCATGGATCGTCGCGGTGCCCGCCGCGCTCGCCGCGGCCGCGCTCGCAGGCGGCGCGCTTGGGGGCCTCGCGGGGTGGCTCCGCGCGCGCTTCGGCACCCACGAGGTGATCTCGACGCTCATGCTCAACGGCGTCGTCGCGGTGGCCACCACGTGGCTCTACTCGGGGCCGCTGCGCGTGGGCGCACAGGTTCACACGCGACCCATCGCCGCGGGCGCGCAGCTCCCGCAGGCGGGCGCGCTCATCGCGGCCTTTCGTGGGAGCGCCCTCAACGCCTCGCTCCCGCTCGCGGTCGCCGCGGCCTTCGCGGCGCAGTGGTACCTCTCGAACGCGCGCGGCGGCGTCGCGATTCGCGCGCTCGGCAGCGCGCCGCGGGCCGCCGAGGCCCTCGGGGTCAACACGCGCGCCGCGACCGTTCGCGCGATGGCCGTGTCGGGCGCCCTCGCGGGGCTCGCGGGGAGCCACTACGTGCTCGGCGTGAAGGGCTACGCCGAGCAGGGCCTGGGCGCGGGCGTCGGGTTCACGGGCATCGCGGTGGCGCTCCTCGGTGCGGGCACGCCGTGGGGCATCGCGCTCGCGGCGCTGCTCTTCGGCGCCATGGCGCAAGGCGGCCTCGCGGTGAACGCGCTCGTCCCGAGCGACGCGCTCACGGTCGCACAGGCCGCGGTGATCCTCGCCGTGGCGGCCCTCGGCGCGTCGTCCATCGCCTCGCGGGAGGCCGCATGAACGGCGCCATGGTCTTCCTCGCGCAGGTGCTCTCGGCGTCGCTCCCGCTGGGCCTCGCGGCCGTCGGCGGCGTGCTCTCCGAGCGCTCCGGCGTCGCCACCATTTCCCTCGAGGCCTACCTCCTCGGGGGCGCGTTCGGCGCCGCCGTCGCGGCCCTCGCGACGGGCTCCGCGGTGCTCGCCTCGATCGCCGCGATGGCGGTGGGGGCGCTCCTCGGCGCGGTCTTCGCCTTCTCCACGGTCCGCCTGCGCGCGCACGCCATCGTGGCCGGCGTCGCGGTCAACCTCCTCGCGGCGGCGGGCACGCGCGTCGCGCTCAAGGTGCTCTACGACTCCGCGTCCAACTCGCCGCCGCTGCCCCTCGCGAGCGGCGCGATGAGCGCGTCGGTGGGCTGGTCGGCCCTGCGCGAGATGCTCGCGTCGCCGCCCCTCTGGATCGCGCCGCTCCTCGTCGTGGGCGCCCACGTGGCGCTGTCGAAATCGGTCTTCGGGCTGCGCGTCACCGCGTGCGGCGAGCACCCGGCGGCGGCCCGCTCGCTGGGCGTCCCCGTCGATCGCGTGCGCGCGCAGGCGCTCGTGCTGGGCGGTGCGATCGCAGCCCTCGGCGGCGCCCAGCTCACGCTGCATCAACGCGAGTTCGTCGCGTACATGTCCGGGGGCAGGGGGTTCCTCGCGCTCGCGGCG
>CAISKJ010001705.1 GCA_903885885.1 uncultured delta proteobacterium | reverse complement strand
TCGCCGGTGCACGTGAGCACGAGGTCGCCCATGCCCGCGAGCCCCGCGAGAGTGAGCGCGTCGCCGCCCAACTTCATCGCGAGGCGCGCGATATCGGCGAGGCCGCGCGTGATGAGGGCCGCGCGCGCGTTGTGGCCGAAGCCCAGCCCGTCGCTCGCGCCCGCCGCGATGGCGATCACGTTCTTGAGCGCGCCGCCCACCTCGACGCCCACCACGTCGTCGCTGAGGTACACGCGAAACAGGTTGTCGCACCAGAACGCGCGCTGCACCGCGCGGGCGAGCGCGAGGTCGCGCGACGCGGCCACCACCACCGTGGGCAGCCCCGAGGCCACCTCGCGCGCGAACGACGGCCCCGAGAGGGCCACGAAGGTGTCGCGCGTCGACGGCACCTCGGCGGCGAGCATCTCGTTCACGAAGAAGAGCGTGTCTTGCTCGATGCCCTTCGTCGCGCTCACCACGGGCACGCCGCGGGGCATGTGGGTTGCGCACTGCCGCAGCGTCTCGCGGATGCCGTGCGTGGGCACCGCCATCACCACCATCTCGGCGCCGTCGAGGGCCTCGTCGAGCAGCGACGTGGCGCGCAGCGTGTCGCTGAAGCGCGCGCCCGGCAGAAACGTGGCGTTCTCGCGCGTCTCGCGGATCTGCGCGGCGAGCTCGGGGCGCCGCCCCCACAGGCGCACGTCGTGACCGTTGTCAGAGACCACCTTGGCGAGCGCGCTGCCCCAGCTGCCCGACCCGAGTACGGCGATGCGCATGTGACCCTTGGCTCCCTCGTTGAGGGCGCGACCATACCGCGACGCTCACCGCAATCGAAGCGCCATGCGAACGTCGTCGATGGTGACCCCGTCGACGCGAAACCGATCGGGGATGTACCCGATCTGCGCGAAGCCGAAGCGCTCGTAGAGCCGCCGCGCGCGGGGGTTGGCGGAGAACACCCCGAGCTCGACCCAGTCGACCGTGCCCGTGCCGCGCGCCCACGCGAGCGCCGCCTCGAGGAGCGCCGGCCCGAGGCCTCGGCCCCGATGCGCGCGCTCGATGCCCATGCCCAGCTCGGCGCGGTGCAGCTCGGTGACGAGGCGCCCGCCCGAGAGGTCGACGTGACCCACCATCGCGTCGGTGGCGACCTCGCGCGCGACCCACAGGCGAAACCACGAGGGCTCGCGCTCGCTGCGCCGGAGCCGCGCCACCCACGCGAGGATGCTCTCGACGGTGCGCGCCGGGGGCGCGTCGTCGGGGGAGCGCGGCGAGAACCACACGCCGTCGCGGCCGTTGTCTTCGCTCTGGGCGCCGAGGGAGGCGAGCCACGGGTCGACGTCGTGCCCCTTCGCGGGCTCGACGCGGTAGCCCGCAGGGGTCACAGCGGCTCCTGCTCGTCGCGGCGCACGTAGACGTGGATGCCGTCGCCCGGCGAGGCCACGGCGACGCTCCAGGGGCTGTCGGGCACCAGCGTGGGGATGGGAAACACGCGGAGGTTGCCCGCGCCGAGCCCCTGGAGCTCCAGCGTGGTGACGGCCACGCCCGTGACGCCGTCGAAGACCCGCACGCTGGTGCGAGAGCCGACCGTGCCGATGAGAATCTCGGGGGTGCCGTTGTTGTTGAGGTCGCCGCTGAGCGCGACGGGCCACCCGAAGCCGAGCGCGGCGCCGCCGGGCGGCGCGGCGAACTGACGGAGCACCGCGCCGTCGGCGCCCGAGAGCACCACCACGGGGGCCTCGCCGGGCCCGGGCTGGTCGGTGCCCACGACCACGTCGGCCTTGCTGTCGGCGTTCACGTCGGGGCCGAGGCTCACCGACTGCGCGCCGAGCGAGCGCGCGCGGCAGAAGGGCTGCGCCCAGAGCGCGTGCCCGTCGGCGCCCGAGAAGAGGTGCACGCAGCGCTGGTCGCCGGGGTTGCCGTCGGCCGACGAGTCGACCACGGGGCCGATGCCCGCGACCACGTCGCCCACGCCGTCGCCGTCGGCGTCGGGGCCCACGGCGAGCCCGAGCTCGACCGGGTGCCCCACGCGCGACATGCGACCCGACAAGCGGATGCGCCACAGGATGCGCCCCGACAGCGCCGTGATGGCGAGCACCTCGGTGGGCGCGCTGGGCCCGTGGGGCTCGGCGAACACCACCACGGCGGGCTCGCCGCGCACCATGACCTGCGCGCCCGTCGCGATGCCGCGCACGCCCTCGACCTCCATCGTGCGGTGCGGCCGCAGGGTGCGCGAGTCGATGAACTGCAAGAGGTTGCGCCGCGCCCCGACGGCCACCACGTCGTCGGAGCCGTCGGCCGTGATGTCGGGCACCACGCCGAGGTCGTAGCCCGCGCAGGCCACGATGCCCTTCGACGAACCCCGGAGGGCGCCGGGCGTCATCGGGTGCAGGTAGAGCGTCGAGCCGTCGGCCCCCGCGATGCACGTTGCCAGCATGCGCTGCGTGCTGCCGGCGTGGTAGCTCGCGGCCGCGTGGCGCGCGAACTCGGCGGCGTTGTCGGCGCCCGTGATGCCCTGCGGGAGCGCCACGTCGTTGGTGGCGACGAGGGTGAAGCCCGCGGTCGGGTCGGGGCCCGGCGGCGGGGGCTCGGG
>CAISKJ010001704.1 GCA_903885885.1 uncultured delta proteobacterium | reverse complement strand
TGCCCGAGACCCTCTTCGGCGACGACGCCGAGGCCGACGCGCTCATCTACTCGCTGTACGCCGACATTCTCGCCGACCGCCTCAACGACAAGATGCTCACCGCGGTGATGGAGCACGCGCATGCGTACCCCGACGCCATCTCCGAGACCATTCGCCTCGCGAACCTCGTGGAGCGCACAAACCCCGTGCGGCGCATCTTCATTCACCTCGATCGCAAGAGCGAGCCGGGCTTCTTCGACCGCTACGGCGCCCGCGTGGTGCCCGTGCTCAATTACTTTCAAGCCGCGCTGGCGCTCGTGAGCGACGGCGTGCTCCCGCCCGCGTCGGCGCTGCGTGTGGGCGCCGTGCTCATGAGCGACGTGGGCTCGAGCGTGCACGACCTCGCGCGCGCCGCCCGCGACCTCGTGGCGCGCGGGCACCTCGCCCTCGAGGCCCTCGGGCCCATCGCCGCGGCGGCCCGCGACCTCGACGCGCCGGTGCCCCTCGACCTGCCCACGCGCCTCGCCCTCGCCGACGCCCTCGCCGGGGTGCGCGTCGAGGCCGAGCCGCGCGCGGTGGTGCCCATCGACTACATCGCCGCGCTCACCGACGACCGCGCCCGCTGGGAGGCCGCGAGCAAAGAGGCCAAGAGCGCCAAGGCCGCCGCGAAGCGCAAGCCCCGCGAAGGCACGTGACCCTCGCGGGCGCCGCGTGACTCCGGGCGTCGCCGCATGGACGTATCCGCCCGCGGTCCCTACACTGCCGCCATGCTTCGCCGCACGCCCTCCAGGCCGTCTCTCGCCGCGCTGGTGTTCGCCGTCGGGCTGCTCCACGGGTGCGGCGCCAAGACGGGCCTCACGGTGCCCGACGTGCCCTACGACAGCGCCGACGTGTCCGACGCGCCGCCGCCGCCGTCGGTGCTCTGCGTCGACGAGGAGCCCGACGCGGGCCCCGTGCGCGTCGCCCTCGAGACGCAGCCGCAGCTCTCGGTGGCCGACGTGTTCTTTCTCATCGACCGCACCGGCTCGATGGACGGTGAGATCGACAACGTGAAGGCCAACCTGCAGAACACCATCGTTCCGCAGATTGTGAGGGCCATCAACGACGTGCAGTTCGGCGTGGGCACGTACGCCGACTTTCCGCTGAGCCCCTACGGCGACCGCGGCGACGTTCCCTTTACCCTCGTGTCGCCCATCGACCGCAGCGTTGCGAACGTTCAAGGCGCCGTGAACAGCACGGTGGCCTCGGGGGGCGGCGACAACCCCGAGGCCATGATCGAGGCGCTCTTTCAAGTGGCCTCGGGCGAGGGCTACGCGCCGTGGATCTCGGCCCGCTCGCCCTGCGCGGGCCCCAGCCGCACGGGCTACGCGTGCTTTCGCCGCGAGGCGCTGCCCATCGTGATTCTCATCGCCGACGCGCCGTCGCACAACGGCCCCGCCGGGCGCAACGCGTACACCACCAACGACTTTCTCAACCCCGCGCAGTGCCCGCCCACGATTCCGAGCTGCCGCGCGTCGCGCGGGCCGCACACCTTCGACGAGGCCGTCGCGGCGCTCAACGCCCTCAACGCCCGGGTCATCGGCGTCAACTCGGGCTCGTCGTCGCTCTCGGGCCTCGCCGACCTCAACCAGATCGCCACGGCCACGAGCACCGTGACCGCCGCCGGCGCGCCCCTCGTGATCACCATTCGCAGCGACGGCGCCGACCTCGACTCGCGCGTCGTCTCCGCCGTGCAGACCTTCACCCGCCAGGTGCGCTTCAACGCCTCGGCGCGCGTGCTCGACCTCGACCCGATGGTGCCCGCGAGCCGCTACATCCGCGCGGGGCGCCCCGCGTCGGCCTCGCCCGCCAACGCCGTGCAGCGCTTCGACGAGAGCGCCTTCTACGGCGTGATTCCGGGCACGCGGCTCACCTTCTCGCTCGAGCTCGTGAGCCCGCTGCCGCGCACTCGCGAGACGCTGCGCGTGCCCGCGCGCGTGCAGTTTCTCGGCGACGGCCGCGCCAACCTCGGCTACCGCGACATCGAGATCGTGATCGCCGCCACGAACGCGCGCTGCGACGGCTCCGACGCGGGCGCCTCCCTCGACGCCTCCCTCGACTGAGCTACTTCGCCAGCGCGCGCAGGGCGATCACCACGCCCAGCGCACACACCGCGCACGACGACAGCACCGGCAGCACGCGCAGCAGGCGCCCGTCGGTGTTGAGGTGTTCGAAGCGCCGCCGCGCCATCACGAACACCAGCCCGATGCCCGTGAGCACCGACGCGAGGCCGAGCGAGAAGGCCACGAGGAGCGCGAGCCCGAAGGCCACCCGGTGCATGCCGATGGCCGCGAGCAGCACCACCAGCGCGCCGGGGCACGGCACGATGCCGCCGCTCGCGCCGAGCGCGACGAGCCCGCGCAGCGAGAGCTCGTCGGGCGGCGCGTGCGTGTGACCGTGGTCGTGGTCGTGGGAGTGACTATGGTCGTGGTCGTGGCTGTGCTCGTCGGGCGGCGCGCCGCGCATGCGCCGCACGCGGGCCGGGAGCTGCGAGAGCGCGATGCCCGCGACGAGCGCGCCGGACGCGAGCTCGAGCGTGCGAAGGAGCTTGTCGGAGCCCACGCGCTGCTCGATCGCGAGGGCGAGCAGGCCGATGAGGAACACCGACGCGGTGTGGGCCACGGTGACCGAGGCGCCGAGCACGAGCGCGTGCCGGGGGCGGCCGCGCGCGCCCACGAGCCAGGCGCCCACGAGGGCCTTGCCGTGGCCCGGCGAGAGGGCGTGGCCCGCGCCGAGCGCGAAGGCGAGGCCCAGCGCGAAGAGCACGAACCACGGCGAGCGCTGCGGGTCGCGCAGGAGCCCGACGAGGCGCGCGCCGTCGGTGCTCGCGTCGGCGCGGGCGCGGGTGAGGTAGCGCCACGCGGCGCTCGTCGGGCCCGCGGCCTCGGTGCGCTCGAAGACGAAGGTCGCGTCGTCGATGCGGAGCGGGCGCGCGCGCATGGCGCCCTGGGCGCGCTCGTCGGTGGGATAGGCGAGGCCGGGGCCGGCGCGCGTGCCCGCGGGGACCGTCGACGACACCACGCGGCCCGCGGGGGAGGCCTCGGCGGCGAGCTCGCGCCACCCGCTGCGCTCGGCGAGGTAGGTGTCGCGCAGGCGCACGATGCAGCGCGCGCCGACGTGGTCGGGGAGCGGCGCGCGCAGCTCGACGGCGACGCGCAGGGTCGAGAGACCGTTCTGCCCCGGCGGGGCCTCGACGCCGTGAAACACCTCGCGCAGCGCGAGGCGCGCGCCGTCGACGCGCACGTCGAGGGTGGGGAGAAAGCGCGCCACGAGGGATCGCACGTAGCCGTCGCGCTCGGCGGGCGTCACCGCGCCGTCGTGGTCGGCGTCGAGCGACTCGATCTCCGACCATGCGGGCATCTCGGCGTAATCGAGGAGGTAATCGACCTCGACCTCGCGCGCGTGGAGCTTCACCCCTGCGTAACGATTGATCGAAGAGAGGCCCAGCGGATGCGCCTCGGCCTCACCCTTCACACACAGCGCCAGGAGCAGAATCGCAGGAGTGAAGCAGCGGGAGATCATGGCGTGAATCGCGACGGGGCGTCGTACCACGGCGCGCCTCGGGATGAGGCGTGGACGCGGCGCCTTGGAGTGTGAAAACATCCGCGTTTGTGGTGAGCCCTCAACGGAATGTCGCGCGCGTGTTGCCGTCTCCCACCCGCGACGCGCTCCACGCGGTGCGCGCGTCGGCGGAGGCGGGATCGGACGAGCTGGACACCCTCGCCGTGGCGCTCACCGCGTCGGCGGGCGCGGCCACGGACCGCATCGCGTCGGCGGTGCGCGCGCTCTCGCCCGACGCGGCGCCCGACCCTGCGGCGCTCGGCGCGCTGCAGAGCGACGTGCGCGCCCTCCACGCGGCGATGGCGCACCTGCGCGCCCTCCACGCCGAGAGCGACCTCGTGGCGCGGCCCGCCCCCGAGCTCCTCGACGCGAGCGCGCTCGCCTTCGAGGTCGCGGAGGAGCTCCTCGCCGAGGGGCTCCAGGTGCAGGTCGAGGCGTCGCGCGAGGGGCTGCTCTTTCCCGGCAACGCCCCCGACGTGCGGCGCATCGTGCGCTGGGTGATCGCGCGCGCCACGGCCGCCGACGGCGCCCCGTGGGTGCGCCTCCAGGTGACGGTGGACGACGGCTCGGTGGTGTTCGACCTCCCGTGGCCCGAAGACGACGCCTCGTCGACCGCCGACACCGAGCGCGACTGGCTCGTGCACCTCATTCACGAGCAGGCGGGCACCCTCTCGACCCGCGGCTTTCGGGCGCGGCTGGCGTTTCCGCTCGAGCCCGCCGCGCGCGACGTGCTGCGCGACCCCGACGCCCTCGCGCGCGAGATCGGCGCCCTGCGCGA
>CAISKJ010001703.1 GCA_903885885.1 uncultured delta proteobacterium | reverse complement strand
CGTCGCGCTCGGCGTCGGAGCGGGCCACGAGGCCGTAGCCGAGCACGTCGCGGCGCGTGCCGGTCCACGGGCGCGCGGCCGCGTCGCCGTCGGCGAGAAACGTCCCCGCGATGGCGCGGCCCGTCACCGCGGCGGAGTAGTACTGCCGGAGGTCGCCCTCCATGAGATAGAACTCGAGGTGCGCGCCGTCCCAGCGGAGCACGCCGAGGTCGTGCTCGCGCTGCTCGTCGACGATGCCGTGCTCGACCGAGGCGTAGACCTTCAGCGTGCCCACGTACTCCGTGAGGCCGCCGACCGCGCGGTCGATGCGCAGCGTCGCGCGGAGCTTGCTGTCGAGCGTCACGTCCCACGCGCGGGGCGCGAGCTCGCGGTCGATCCACGCGCTGTTCCACCCGGTGACGTGCGCGCGGTACTCGCTGATGGCGGGCTCGCCGGCGAGGGCGGGGCGCGAGGCCACGCGGCCGGTCATCACACCCTCGACGACGCGCGCGCGAAACCACTCGGCGCCGACGCCCGTCACGCGGCGAAAGCGCAGCTCGCCCGCGTCGCTCCACGCGTCGACGGTGAGCCCCTCGGGGAGCGTGAGGGCCGGCGCCCCCTCGCGCGCCATCGACCCCCTCGACGCGGGCATCCGCGCCGTTCCAGCGAAAGGTCGCGACGAAGCGCGCGCCCGCGATGCGTAGGTACCACGTGCCCAGCAGCGGCGCGCACGACGCGGGCGCCTCGGTCTCGACGATCGCGCTCGCGTCGTCAGCCGCGTCGGGCGCGGGCAGCGCGTAGGCGTCGACGGTGACCGCGACGGTGAAGGCTCCGTCGACGGTGACGGCGCCGTCGGCGCTGTCTGCGCGCGCGTCGACGGGAGCGCCGTCACCGCAGCCCCATAGCGCCGCGCTCAGCGCGCACACGAGCGCGCCACACCGTTGCCGCAAGCAAGGAGTCATCGTCGCCTTTCGGGCCGTCGCCGTCGGCAACCGCCTGCGAACAGTGCATGGCGAGACACAGCGCCGCGCTTCAAAAAATCTTCGAGATACCCCTATAAATCATGGGGATTGCGCCATGCGCGTCGCACCCGCGAAGGCGCCGATCCAGAGGCGACGGGGCCGCACGTGTGCAATCGCCGCGGGGCGGCGCACTGGGACTGCGCGGCGCAACCCGGCGTTGCGCGGGGCGGCGGTTGTGGACGAAGCACCGCGTCCGCAGCTTAGAGTCCCCCACCGATGGACCGACGAACCCTCCTCGGCGCGCTCGCCGCCGCGCCCGCGCTCGCCGCGTGCCGCAGCGAAGCGCCGCCCCTCAGCGACACCCACCCCGCGAGAGCCGCCATGACCGAAGACGCCGTACGCGCGATCGAGCCGCTCGAGTTCCCCTGGCAGACGCCCGACCCGTTTCTGTTCTGCGTTCACCACGACGACGCGTACCCCGCGGGCAACGAGCGCATGGGCCCCGCGGCCTCGCTCGCGGGTCGCAACATCGGCGCCGACTTCGGCCGCAAAGACGGCTGGAGCATGTACCACGGCGACGCGGTGCCGGGCTTTCCGCAGCACCCGCACCGGGGCTTCGAAACCGTCACGGTGGTGCGCCGCGGCCTCGTCGATCACTCCGACTCGCTGGGCGCGCGGGCGCGCTACGGCCAGGGCGACGTGCAGTGGCTCACCGCGGGCCATGGGATCGTGCACGCGGAGATGTTTCCCCTCGTCGAGCGCGACGCAGCGAACCCCCTCGAGCTCTTTCAGATCTGGCTCAACCTCCCGCGCGCCGACAAGCTCGTCGACCCGCACTTCACCATGCTGTGGGGCGACACGGTGCCGCGCCACGTGGCGCGCGACGCGCGCGGGCTCGCCACCGAGGTCACCGTCGTGGCGGGCGCCCTCGCCGACGCGACGCCCCGCTCGCCGCCGCCGAAATCGTGGGCCTCGCGCCCCGACAGCGACGTGGCCATCTGGACGATCAAGATGGCCCCGGGCGCGCGCTTCACGCTCCCCGCGGCCTCGGCGGACGCCAACCGCACGCTCTATTTCTTTCGCGGGAGCGCGCTGCGCGTGGGCGACCGCGCCGTGCCCCCGCAGCACGCGGTGAAGCTGCGCGCGGGCGTCGCGGCCACGCTCGACAACGGCCCCGACGAGGGCGAAATGCTCATGCTCCAGGGCCGCCCCATCGGCGAGCCCGTGGTGCAGCACGGCCCCTTCGTGATGAACACGACGGCCGAGATTCGTCAGGCCTTCGCCGACTACCAGCGCACGCGCTTCGGCGGATGGCCCTGGCGCGACGACGGCCCCGTGCACCCGCGCGCCGAGGGGCGCTTCGCGGTTCACGCCGACGGCCGCCGCGAGCGATGATGCCCCACCTCGGATGAACCCCGCCAACGCGATCACCCTCCTCTCCGCGGCCTCGGCGCTCGCGGGCCTGCTCACCCTCGTCGTCGCGCACGGGCCCGTCGCCTCGGCGGTGGCCTCCACCTGCGTCGCCGCGTCGCTCCTCTTCGACCGCCTCGACGGCGCGGTGGCGCGGCGCCTCGGGCTCACGTCCCCCATGGGCGCGCGGCTCGACAGCCTCGCCGACCTCCTTGCGTTCGGAGCCCTCCCGGCCGCGCTCATCACGGCGCGCGCAGCGATTCTCCGTGGCCGTCGTGGCGATCCTCTACGCGCTGGGCGCCGTGTGGCGCCTCCGCCCGCTACGACGAAGACGAGCTCACCGACACGCCTACGGGACAGTACTTCAAGGGAGTTCCCTCCCCCGCCGCGGGGGCCGCCGTCGTGGCGGCCGTCTCCCTCGACGCGCTCCTGCACACGGGCGTCGCCGAGCTCGCCACGGCGACGGCGATGGCCGCGCTCATGCCCTCGACGGTGCGCTACCCCAAGCGCGGCGTCGGGGCGTGGCCGTGGATGGTGCTCGTCCCCGCGGGACTCGCGCTCCAGTGGTGGCTGGTGATCGTCCGCTGAGCGCGTCGCGGCGACGGCGCCG
>CAISKJ010001702.1 GCA_903885885.1 uncultured delta proteobacterium | reverse complement strand
GCCGACGGGGTATCTCGGGCCGCGGGCAGTGAGGGTTTCGCGCGACGGATCGTTGTTTCGCCGCGCGCAATGTGTGCGATGATCGACGGCTCGCGGGACGTGATGCATGGAGACTGAACGTAGTGCACGCATCGTGGTCGTCGACGACGACCGCCTCGTGGTCGAGAGCCTGGAGCTGTTGCTCTCCTCGCGGTGGGAGGTGCTCACGGCCACGTCGGCAGCGGATGCGCGCGCGCTGCTCGACGCGCACGAGGTCGCGGTGCTCATCTGCGACGAGCGCATGCCCGGCGAGACGGGCGTCGAGCTCTTTGCGTGGGCGGTGGCGCACCACCCGAGCACGATGCGCATTCTGCTCACGGGGTATGCCGACTTCTCGACGGTGATCAAGGCGATCAACGGCGGCAAGGTGTGGCACTTCATTCGTAAGCCCTGGTCGAACCAGGAGCTGCTCTCGCTCGTGCAGCGGGCCATCGAGTTTCGCGCGCAGAGCTTCGAACTCGCGCGCTCCGAGCGGCGCTACCGCGAGCTCTTCCACCACGCGCACGTCGGCGTCGTGAGCTGCACGCTCGACGGCCGCGTGTGCGAGGCCAACCCTGCCTTCATCGACTCGCTCGGCCTCGACAGCCCCGACGACGTGGTCGACCTCGACCTGCGCGCACGCCTCGTCGAGCCCGCCGCGTGGCCCGCGCTCGTCGATCGGCTCCGCGGCGAGCGCAGCGTGCGCGACCTCGAGCTCCTGGTGCTGCGCCGCGGCGCGGCTCCGGTGCGGCTGCTCTTCAACGCCTCGCTGCGCAGCGTCGACGGCGTGGCGCGCGTCGACGCGGCCACCCTCGACGTGACCGAGCAGCGGCGCTCGGGCGACGAGCAGAAGGCCCTGCGCCAGCAGCTCGAGAACCTGCACCGCCTCGAGATCGGCGCGATGCTCGGCGCGGGCGCCGTGCACGACCTCAACAACCTGCTCACGGTGGTGCTCGGCTCGGCGTCGTACCTCTCGGTGGGCAGCGTGCCCGCCGACGAGACCGCCGAGTGCCTCGGCGAGATCGAGGGCGCGGCGCGCAAGGCCGGCGAGCTCACGGGGCAGCTCATGGGCTTTCTGCGCGGCGGCGGCGGCGCCCGCGAGGCGGCCGACTGCAACCTCCTCGCGCGCGAGACGGCGCAGCTCCTCCGGCGCACCGCCGACCGGCGCGTGACCATCGCGACGGAGCTCGACCCGGCGGCGCCGCGCGCCCTCGTCGACGCGCCGCAGGTGCACCAGTGCCTCATGAACCTCTGCGTGAACGCCTGCGACGCGATGGCGAAGCGCGGCGGCACGCTCACCATTCGCACCGCCACGCGCGAGCTCGCGGCCACCGGCGGCGACCACGCGCTCTCGCCGGGGCGCTACGTGGTGGTGCGCGTCGAAGACACCGGCGAGGGCATTCCCCCCGCGGTGCTCGCGCGGATCTTCGAACCCTTCTTCACCACGAAGACGCCCGGCGCGCGCTCGGGCACGGGCCTCGGGCTCGCGCTCGTCGACAGCATCGTGCGGCAGCGCGGCGGCGCCGTGGAGGTCGAGAGCGTGGTGGGGCAGGGCACGGCGGTGACGCTCCTCCTGCCCGCGGTGCGCTTCGAAGCGCCCGAGGCCGCGCGCGAGGCGGGGCGCCACTCGCAGTTCGGCGAGACGGTGCTCTTCGTCGACGACGAGCCCGCGCTGCGCGTGCTGGCCTCGCGCTCGCTGCGCCCGCTCGGGTACCGCGTGGTGACCGCCACCGACGGCCGCCACGCGCTCGAGGTCGCGCAGGCGACGCCCAACGTTTCGGTGGCCGTGCTCGACCTCGTGATGCCCGTGCTGGGCGGCGTCGAGGCGCTCGCCCTCCTGCGCGAGCACGACCCGTCGCTGCGCTTCGTGCTCACGACGGGCTACGCCATTCCGTGGGAGCAGCGCGAGCTCCTCACGGACCCCTCCATCGTGCTGCTGCGCAAGCCCTACAGCATCGATCAGCTCGCCGTCGCCGTGCGCGCCAGCCTCGAGCGCGAGTGACCTCAGAGGGTGTTGCCGTGGACTTCCCCGCGGCTTGCGGCCGATCCGCGTCGTCGGTCGTCGTCACGCCACCTTGCGATACCGCGGGGTATCGCTGCGGTGACGTTCCTTGTCCGACTCGCGGCGCATTGCAATCCCCGGGGTTTCCACGGCAACCCCCTCTCAGGGCAGCGGCCGCGCGTCGCGGGGCAGCTCGATGACGAAGCGCGCGCCGCCGCGGGCGCTGGTCTCGACCCAGATGCGTCCGCGGTGCATCTCGACGATGCCGAAGCAGAGCGCGAGGCCGAGGCCCGTGCCCT
>CAISKJ010001701.1 GCA_903885885.1 uncultured delta proteobacterium | reverse complement strand
GCACCGAGGCCTTCGACGCCTTCACGCACGACACGCCCGTGGTGCAGGGCACGCCGGAGCTCACCGCGCCGCCCGCGCTGTGGAGCCGCGAGGCGCCGCCGTCGCTCCTCGCGCCGGGCAACCCCGAGGCGCGCTTTCAGCGCGACCAGTGGTCGCTGAACTTCCCGCGCGGCGCCGTCATCGCCGACCGCCAGCGCCCCGAGAACACCCGCCCGGGCCGCCTCGTAAACTGGCGCAGCGAGCACGTGATGCCCTTCGCCGCGGCCGCGATGCAGTTCACCGTGGGCATCTGGGTGTACGCCGAGACGCCCGCCAACGAGTTCGAAGACAACTTCCAGACCGTGGTGTGCGCGGGCTGGCCCGAGCACGCGACGCCGCCCTTCCCCGGCGCGATGTTCGAAGGGTCGTCGATCTTCAACCCGTGGGCGATCTTCTTCCGCTCCGACGACGCCAACAACTCGTTCTTGCAGGGCAACACCTGCGTGTACCCGTGCCTCAACGTCGACCAGTACGCCCACGTGACCACGCGCATGCCCTTCACGCGCGAAGAGTTCGCGCGACGCTGGCACTTCGTCGCCATGTCCGTCGACGTGACCGCCACGCCCCACGCGATGCGGCGCAGCTACTACGACGGCGCGATGTACGAGTTTCCCCGCGACCTCGACCTCTGGCCGCAGAGCAACTACTGCCCCGGCGGCGTGTGCCGCTTCCCCCCCGACACGCCCATTCAGTACTACGCCGCGCCCGTGGTCATCGGCGCCGACATGAACGCCGGCGAGGCCCAGCTCGGCCTCGAGGGTCGCGTCGATGACATGTTCGTGATCGCGCGGGCGGTCTCGCCCGACGAGATGCGCGCCTACCGCGAGCGCCGCGCCTACAGCCCCGACCCCGTGGTCGCCACCGTGATGCCCTAGCGCACGCCGGGCGAGCGCCACCGCTCGACCCTGCGCGGCCACGGGGCGGCGTCGTCGCGGCGCGCGATGGTCTTCGCCAGCGCGAGCATCTGGGCCACGTGGGCGGCCTCGATCGCGTGGGCCTCGCCGTCGAGCGCGCACGCGCCGCCCGCGATGCGCACCCGCGCGGCGCCGGTGTGCTCGGCGACGCTCACGGCCACATCGTAGAGGGCGTGGTGCTCGTCGTGCGACGCGAGCGTGAACACGTAGCGAACCCCGCGCGCGGGGTTGGTGCCCGAGAGCGCCGTCATCGCGCCACCTCGGCCGCGTCGACGAAGGTGTACACCTCGACGCCCGACGCGAAGGTGCGCTCGACGCAGCCCGTGACGCGACGCCCCTCGAAGGGCGTGTTGCGGCCTTTCGATCGGAAGCGCCGCGCGTCGACGGTCCACACGCGGTCGGGGTCGATGATGGCCACGTCGGCGCGCGCGCCCTCGCGCAGCGTGCCCGCGTCGATGCCGAAGGCCCGCGCGGGCGCCGACGTGAGCGCGTCGACGAGGCGCCCCGGCGCGACGCGGCCCGCGCGCACCAGGTCGAGCAGCAGGGCGAGGCAGGTCTCGAGGCCCACCATGCCGTGCAGCGCCTCGGAGAACTCGCAGTCTTTCTCGATGGCCGCGTGCGGCGCGTGGTCGGTGGCCACGCAGTCGAGCGTGCCGTCGGCGAGCGCGTCGATGAGCGCGTCGACGTCGCCGCGCTCGCGCAGCGGCGGGTTCACCTTGCAGGCGGTGCGGTAGCCCATCACGGCCTCGTCGGTGAGCGTGAGGTGGTGCGGCGTGACCTCGGCGCTCACGCGGATGCCCCGCCCCCGCGCCTCGCGGAGCAGCGCGGCGCTCCCCGCGGTGCTGGCGTGCGCGAGGTGGTAGCGCGCGCCGGTGGAGGCCGCGAGCATGAGGTCGCGCGCCACGATGTGATCCTCGGCGACGCGGGGCCAGCCCTTGAGCCCGAGGCGCGTGGCGACGGCGCCCTCGTGCATCTGCGCGCCCGCGGTGAGCGCGTGGTCCTCCGCGTGCTGCACCACCGGGAGGTCGAAGGTGCGGGCGTACTCGAGCGCGCGGCGCATCACGGCCGCGTCGGTGACGCAGCGCCCGTCGTCGCTCACGGCCACGCAGCCGGCGTCTTTGAGGTCGGCCATTTCGGTGAGCTCGCGGCCGAGCTGCCCGCGCGTAATGGCCCCGATGGGGTGCACGCGCACGACGCCGTGGGAGCGCGCCTTGGCGACCATCATCTCGGTGATGGCGCGCGTGTCGTTGACGGGCTTCGTGTTGGGCATGGCGCACACGGTGGTGAACCCGCCCGCCGCGGCCGCCCGCGTGCCCGACACGATGTCTTCTTTGTACTCGAGGCCCGGCTCGCGCAGGTGCGTGTGCAGGTCGACGAAGCCGGGCACCACCCAGCGCCCGTTGCACGCGACGACGCGCGTGTCGCGGTCGCCCTCGCGCGCGTCGCCCGCCGCGCCGACGCCGACGCGCAGCACGCGCCCGTCTTCGATCACCACGTCGGCGACCTCGTCACGGCCCGAGGCGGGGTCGATCACACGCCCTTCGCGAAGCACGATTCGCATGGCCGGGGCCTATACCACAGCCTCGCCGCGCCTCCGACTATCGCGGCAGGAACCACCGGAACGCCGCGCCCGTCGACGGCCCGCGCGCGCTCGAACCGGGCGACCCCACCGCGATCCACGCGCCCGCGGGCGCGGCCGACGGCGCGGCCGACAGCGCGGCGCCGAAGCGCGTGGCCCCGTCGAGGTCGCCCACCGCGAGG
>CAISKJ010001700.1 GCA_903885885.1 uncultured delta proteobacterium | reverse complement strand
GGCCTTCACGTGCACGACGGGTTCGTGCCGAGTCACGGCGTGCTCGGGCAGCTTCGTCCCCAACGCGGCGGGCACCGCCTGCGTACCTTGAGGCGGCGCGACGGGCGGCGTGGGTCAGCCGGTGTGCGCGACGGCGCCGCTGTGCAGCGCGAGCTTCACGCCCAACCCGTGCGCCACGCCGACTCTCTCGACCTGCACGGTGTGTGGCACCAACACCAACCCGGAGTGCGTGGGGATCACTCCCACGTGCAACACGGGGCTGACGGCCTGCTCGACCACCAACTGCGGGCAGACCTACAACACCTGCTACGACCTCACGACTACGGCGGCGCGCTGCGGCGCGTGTTCGGGCGCGAGCTGCCCCGCCAGCGGAACGTCGAACTCTGCGGGAGGCTGCGCGCTCAGCCGCTGCACCTGCCAGACCGGCTTTGGCGACTGCAACACCAGCCGCATCGACGGCTGCGAGACCAATCTCAACACCAGCGCCACGCGCTGCGGCGCGTGCGGCACCGCATGCACCGGCGCCACGCCCAACTGCGTGAGCGGCGTCTGCAGCGCCTGATCGCTCGCACGCTGCGCGCACCACCGACACTGCGTCCCCATCGCCCACACCGACGAGAGATCACGCACCTGTGACCGCCGAGGCCGACAACTTCATCGCCGACGTGCGCGACCCCCTGGTCGGCGCCGTCATTCAAGACCGCTATCGCATCGTGCGCAAGCTCGGCGAGGGCGGCATGGGGCGCGTGTACGAGGGCGAGCACCTGCTCGTCCGGCGTCGGGTGGCCATCAAGTGCCTGCACGCGCAGTACGCCTCCAACGCCGACGTGCTCGCGCGCTTCCTGCGCGAGGCGCAGGCCGCCTCGTCGATCGGCCACGAGCACATCGTCGACGTGCTCGACATGGGCAAGCTCGCCGACGGGAGCCCCTTCATGGCCCTCGAGTTTCTCGCCGGGTGCGACCTCCGCCAGGCGCTCGACGAGGCCGGCGCGCTGCCTGTGGGGCGCGCGGTGCGCATCGTGCGACAGGTGTGCGACGCCGTCGCCGCCGCCCACGACAAGGGCATCGTGCACCGCGACCTCAAGCCCGAAAACGTGTTTCTCATTCAGCGCGGCGACAACGCAGATTTCGTCAAGGTGCTCGACTTCGGCATCGCCAAATTTCACAGCGGCGACGGGGCCGCGCGCACGGGCACCGGGGTCATGGTGGGCACCGCGGCCTACATGGCGCCCGAGCAGATCGAGAACTCGCGCGACGTCGACCACCGGGCCGACCTCTACTCCCTCGGGGTGATCCTCTACGTGCTGCTGGCGGGCACCACGCCCTTTCAGTCCGAGTCGATCGCGCGCCTCGCCTACGAGGTGTGCATGGTGCCGCCGCCGTCGGTCCTCTCGGTTCGCAGCGACGTGCCCGCCGAGCTCGCGGCGGTCATCGAGCGACTCCTCGCCAAGCGCCGCGAAGATCGCTTCCAGAGCTGCGCCGACCTCTCCGCCGCGCTCGCGCGCTTCGCCGCCCACGACGCGCCGCCGGTGCGGGTGGCCGGCGCGCAGGCCCCCGCGCGCGACCTCCTCTTCGGCTCCATGGCCACCGGGCCGACCTCGTATCCCGGCGACGCGCCGACCTCTCGGCCGCCGACCCCCGCACCCACACCTGCGCCGCCGCCCGCGCCGACGCCCGCACCCCACGCGGCACCTCCTCCCGGCGACGCGATCGCCGACGCAGCGCCCCCCCGCGGCCTCCCGCGCAGCGCCGTGGTCGGCGGTGTGGCCGTGGCGACCGCCCTCGTCGCCGTGCTGGTCGCAGGACGGATGCGCAACCAGAGCCCCCCCGCGCCGCCCCCCACGGTCGCCTCTGCGGTGGCCACGCCGGTCGCGCCGGCGCCCGTCGCCGCGACGCCCATCACCGGGTCCGAGCGCACGGTGCATGTGTATGTTCGCATCGAGCCCGAGACGGCCACGCTCTCGGTCGACGGTCAGCCGGTGGCCAACCCGTGGGACGTCGACCTCCCCGTGAGCACCACCCCGCGCCGCATCGAGGCCCGCGCGCCGGGCTACGACACCTGGACCACCGAGGTGTCGCTGCAGTACGCCCAGCGCGTGACCCACCGCCTGCGCGCGCTCGACGGCGCCGCGACCGAGCCCGCCGTGAGCGAACCCGCCGCGACCGAGCCCGCCACCACCTCCCACGGCCACCGCGGACGCGCGCACGACGCACCGCCGCGCCGTGCCGAGGCGGCGCCGACGCCGACCGCTCCCGCCGCCAACGCACCCACGCCAACACCGCCCGCCGCGACGCCGCCCGCCGCCGAGACGCGTCCCCGCGGCCGCGGTCGACTGCTCGACATCGAGCTCGAGCCGCACTGAGCGGCGCCCCGCGTTCGGCGTCCGTGCGGGGAAGCGGGCGCATCTCTTGACGCTTCGTCGTTGGCGCAGTTAGCGTCCGACGCGATTTTTCAATGAGTGAAGACCCGAACGAGAAGCTGCTTCCTGGGAGAGTGTTCGGCGCCTACGAGATCGTGCGCGCCGTGGGCGACGGCTCCTTCGGGTGCGTGTACGAGGCGCTCAAGCTGCCGCTCCGTCGTCGGGTGGCGCTCAAGGTGCTGCACGCGACGCACATCACCGACAGCACGATCGTGGGGCGCTTTCTGCGCGAGGCCGAGTCGGCCGCGAAGCTCAACCACCCGCACATCGTCGAGACCTACGACGTGGGCGTGGTCGAGGGGATGCCCTTCATCGCGATGGAGTACC
Organism: uncultured delta proteobacterium; assembly: GCA_903885885.1. Lineage (GTDB taxonomy): Bacteria > Myxococcota_A > Polyangia > Polyangiales > CAISKJ01. The sequence continues at coordinate 1,747 of CAISKJ010001700.1, read as the reverse complement.
TCGAGGGCGAGACGCTCAAGGCGCGCATCCTGCGCGAGCGCGTGCTCCCCATCGCCGACTGCGCCGACGTGGTGGTGCCGGTGCTCTCGGCCGCGGCCCTCATGCACGCGGAGAGCATCGTGCACCGCGACCTCAAGCCCGAGAACATTTTTTTGCAGCAGAAGCTCGGCGCATGGCACCCCAAGGTGCTCGATTTTGGCGTGGCCAAGGCCAACGACCAGCGCAACCTCTCGGCGGTGGGCACGCGCCTCGGGTCGCCGCTCTACATGGCGCCCGAGCAGCACGACGGCAAAGGGGCCGACGCCCGGAGCGACGTGTGGGCCCTCGGCGTGATCGCGTACCAGTGCGCCACGGGCAAGGTGCCCTTTCCCGCGAAGACGCTGCCCGAGCTCTACCGCAAGGTGGTGATGGAGCCCGTGCCCACCATGCGCCTGATCAACCCCAGCGTGCCCGTGGCCTTCGAGGCCGCCGTGATGCGCGCGCTCGAGAAGGATCCCACGCGGCGATGGCAGAGCGCGCGAGAGATGGGCGCCGCGCTCTTCTCCTTCGCGAGCCCGATGGTGCAGCACGCGATGCAGCACGAGTTCGGCATGCTGGTCACGCTCTCGTCGCAGGGCGGCGTGGCGCCGAAAGAAGACTTCAGCGACTCCGGGGTCACGCTCCTCTCCACCGCCCAGTGGACGGGCCCGCAGCCGGGCCTGCAGCAGCCCGTCATTGCGCCGAGGCCGACCATCCCGATCAAGGCCATGGACCCCGCCCCCTTCGGCGGAGCCCCGCAGTTCATGCCGCCGCAGGCGCCGCAGTTCATGCCGCCGCAGGCGCCGCACTTTGTGATCGCGCAGGGGCCCACGAGCGCGCCGCCCGGCGTTTCGTCTCCGTTGGTGGCGCCCCCGCGCTCCCGGCGCGGCCTGTGGATCGGTCTGAGCCTCGCGGCGCTCGCCGTCATCGTGGGCGCCGTGGTGGCCGCGGCCGTGCTCCTCGACGACGAGGCCCCCGCGCCGACGCCCGCGGCAGCCTCTGCCGACGCCGCCGTTGCGCCCGCCACGCGGCACCTGCGCGTGCGCGTCACACCCCCGACGGCGACGCTCCAGCTCGATCAAGAGCCCGCCGCCGCAGGCGCGCTCGAGCGTGACCTGCGCGCCGACACGACGCGCCACATGCTCCGTGTCAGCGCCCCCGGGTACGAGCCGCAGAGCTTCACCTTCAGCGCCGACGCACCGCCGCCCGAGACCATCGCACTCACCCCGCTGCCGCCCCCGCCGACGCTGCAACCGATCGCACCGCCGCCGCAGCGCCCGTCCCCGTCGCCGCGCCCGGTGCGCGGGGGACGCAACCGCGCGGTGGGCAACCTGTAGCGCGCCTGCGGTCGCCAACAAGGCCCGCTGGGCGCCGCGCCTCCAGGTCGAAGCACGACAGTTCCAGGCGCCTGGAACAAGACTTCCAGGCGCCGAGAACTCATCGTCGAGTGACCGCGCGGTTGTCGCCGTACTCGTCGCGCCCATGCGGTGCGGCATGAGATTCCCGCCGCGCACGGGCGCGCTCGTCGACCGCGTGCCCAAACGCTGCGACCTCGCCGTCACCGCAACGCGCGCGAGCGAACTCTTCGGCCGCTGATCCGCCATCTCGCCCGGTTGTCGCTACGCCCGTCGCGACGCTACGATGCGTCGCGATGAACCCGCCGCGCAGCGCCCCAATGCCCGTGCTCCTCGCCCCCGGCGCGTCGTCACACGGCGCCTATGCGCCCGCG
>CAISKJ010001699.1 GCA_903885885.1 uncultured delta proteobacterium | reverse complement strand
TCACGCTCATGGTGGGCGGCAACATCCCGGGGCAGACGCAGACGGCCTCGCTCGCCATCTACGACGCGATTCAGGCGCAGCGCGAGGGCGACGCGCGCGCCCTCGTGGCGGTGCTCACGGTGACGGGCCTCGCGGCGCTGTACGCCTTCAACAAGCTGGTGCGCGTGCCCCATGGACGCTGAGCGCGGCCTCTCGGTGCGGCTGCGCGTCGCGCGGGGCGGCTTCACGGTCGACGTGGCCTTCGAGGCGCCGCCGGGGGTCACGCGGTGGTTCGGCCCGTCGGGCGCGGGCAAGAGCACCGTGCTCGCGTGCGTCGCGGGGCTCGTTCGCCCCGACGCGGGGCGCGTGACGCTCGACGGCGCGGTGCTCTTCGACGCCGACGCGGGCCGCGAGGCCCCGGTGCACGCGCGGCGCATCGGGTACGTGTTTCAGTCTCTGGCGCTGTTTCCGCACATGACCGCGCGCGAGAACGTGGCGTACGGCGTAGACCGCGCGCTGCCCCGCGACGAGCGCGCGCGGCGCGTCGACGAGGCCCTCGAGCGCTTCAGCGCGGCCCACGTCGCGGACCGCCGCCCGGCGTCGCTCTCGGGCGGCGAGGCGCAGCGCGTGGCCCTCGCGCGGGCGATCGCGACGCGGCCCCGCGCGGTGCTCCTCGACGAGCCCTTCTCGGCCCTCGACGGCGCGCTGCGGAACACCCTCGCGCGCGAGATTCGTCGGGTGAGCGAGGCCCTCGCGGTGCCCTTCGTTCACGTGACGCACCACCCGCGCGAGGCGCGCGCCGTGGGCGACCGCGCGGTGCTCATGCGGGGCGGGCGCGTGGTGGCCATCGGGCCCGTCGACGACGTGCTCGGCGCGGCCGAGGAGCCGTAGCGCGCTCAGTCTTTGAAGATGATGGTGCCGACGTCGTCGCCGGCGAGGGCGCGGGTGATCTCGCCGGGGCGGCGGCCGTTGATGATCTGCAGCTCGTGGCAGTAGCGGGCGCGCGTGAGGTACTCGATGACCACGGGCTCGAGCACGCAGTCGTCGAGGCCGCGCGCGATGAGCTCGCGGGCGCCGATGCGCGGGATGAACGTCGCCGCGGGGTTCTTCTTCGGGTCGTCGGTGAAGAGGCCGTCTTCGTCTTTGATGAAGAGGGCGCGGCGCGCGCCGAGCACCTCGGCCGAGAGGAAGACGCCCGCGTCGGTGCGGTGCCGCGGGATGCGCCCGTGGGCCGTGGGCTTCTCCCAGTACCCGAAGGGGGGCATGCCCGTCATGATGGGGATGCACCCGAGGCGGAAGTAGAGCGGGAGCTTTTCGAAGTCGTCGTGCAGCATGAAGACGCCGCCGTGGCGCGCGAGCAGCATCTGGAGCATGCGCGCGTTCTGCCGCGGCACGTAGCCGCCGAGGGCGGCGAGCACGCCCGTGGGGAGCTCGAGGTCCGACGCGAGCGCGTAGATGTGCCGCGCGCGCGTGCCGCCGCCGGCGCAGAGCAGCAGCGGGTATTTGTCTTTCACCGCCACGAGCTCGTCGAGCACGGGGAAGAGCGCGGCGCGGCCGCGGTCCATGATCGACTGGCCGCCGACCTTGATCACCCGCACCTCGGGCATGAGCGCGACGGGCCGATAGTCGACGGGCGCGGCGCCGTCGGCGAGCGCGCTCGGAATGGTGAGCCGATCGATCACGACTGCGCCTCCTTCACGATGACGGTGCCCACGGGCTCGCCGCAGAGCGCGCGCGTGAGCTCTCCCTGGCGGAGGCCGTTCACGATCTGCACCTCGCGGACGTGCCGCGCGGTCGTCCACGCTTCGAAGAGCTGCCGGTCGAGGGGGAGCTCGGCGGGCATGGCGGCGCGCAGCGCGTCGAGGGTGGTGTGTGCGATGCGCGTCGCCGCGGGGTCGCGCTTGGGGTCGCCGGTGTAGAGCCCGTCTTCGTCTTTGACGAAGATGATCTTGTGCATGCCGAGCACCTCGGCGTGCATGAAGAGCCCGAAGTCGGACCCGTGCTCGGGCAGCACGCCGTGGACGGGCGGCGGCTCCCAGAAGTGGTAGGGCGGCGTCGAGATGACGATGGGCATCATTCCCCCGTCGAGGTAGAGCGGCAGCTCCCAGAAGCTGTCGCGCGACATCACGATGGAGCCGTGGCGCGCGAGGAGCGCGTTGAGGAACACCGCGTTGGCCTCTTCCATGGCGCCCACGAGCTGCGCCACGCCGCCCGTCGGCAGCCCGAGGTCGAAGGCGATGCTCATCGTGTGGCGCACGCGCGTGCCGCCGCCCACGCCGAGCACCATGCGCTGCTTGCGCGCCCGCGCCGCCGCGAGCTCCTCGACCAGCGGGAGCAGCGCGGCCTTGCCGCGGTCGAAGATCGACTGACCGCCGATGCTCACCATCGTGACGTCGGCCAGGATCTCGTGCTCGTGCGCCGAGTCGGTGCGCGCGATCACGCGCCGGTCGACGAGCGACTCTTTCATGAGCGACGACGCGATGTGCGTGCGCCCGTCGTCTTTGACGAACAATGTCACGATGCTCTCTCCTCTTCGCGCGCCCGGTCGGCGCGCTTAAGCGCGCGCGCGAGCTGCCAGCTGACGAACCCTGATGCGAGGCCGAAGACGGTGTGCACGGCGAAGCCCGGCGCGAGGATGGCCCACGCCACCGCGGGGGCCTGCACCGCGAAGGTGATGGCCAGAATGGTGGCGAAGCGCGCCGCGCCCATGAGCCCGCCGAGGAGCGTCCACCCGAGGGGCCCCGGCTCGCGGCCGCCGCGCGTCATGACGGGCACGGCGAGGTCGCACACGACGCCGGGCGCCACGTGCTTGAGCACCTCGAAGACCCCGTAGCGCCCGTCGCCGAGGAGGAACGACACCGAGCCCATGGTGAGCCCCGTGAGCGAGGCCCCCGCGCGCGTCGTCGTGCGCATCGACGCCACGATGTAGAGCGGCGTGAGGAGCACGAGCTTGTGCCCCGGCGCGAAGGGGATGCTCGGCAGCACCTTGAGCGCCTTGATGCCCAGCATGGTGAGGGCGACGCCCGCGATCACCCCGACGTCGACCGCGCGCTCGGCCCCGTGCGCGGCGCGGGCGTGCGCCTCGGCGCGGCCGATGTGACGCTCGATGCGCGCGACGAGCACGCCGACGTCGCCGCGCGCGAGGCGACGCACCGACGCGATGAACCCCTGCCCCTCGCCCGCAGCCTCACGCTGCCGACCCCCACCACCGCCACCGCCACCACCGCCACCGCCACCACCGCCACCACCGCCGCGACCGCGACCGCCGCCGCCGCCGCCGCCGCCGCCGTCGAGCAGCGCGAGCACGGCGTCGATGGAGCCCGCCACGATGGGCGGAACCCTGAGCTCCGCGAGGCCGCGTGCGATGGCGCGACCGTCGCCGGCGCGCGCGACCTGCGAGGCCAGCACCACGGCGAGCACGCGGAGCACCATGCGCACGCCCGTGGCGGCGCCCGTCACGTTGATGGGGAGCGAGTGGCCGAGCACGACGATGCGGCGCCAGAGGTCGGTGCTCGGGTCGTCGGCGGAGAACGCGTACGACACCACGATGAAGCCCGCGAAGCCCCAGAGCTTGAACACCTGGCGCGCGAGGCGGCGGCCTCCGAGGCCCGCGGCGAGCCACAGGGCGCCCTGCGCGGCCGCCACGGCGCACGCGAGCGGGAGCGAGCGCACGGCGAAGATCCCCAGCGCGCTCGCGGCGAGGTAGGCCACGCGCATGCGCGGCGTCACCATCGTGGGGGCTGTGGGCGGGGCATCCATCGGGGGGAGCGCTTTGCGTCGGGCGTCGCCCGCTTCAGGGGGCTACGCGGCAGACGTTGTCGATGCAGGTGAAGCGCGGGCCGCAGGGCTCGCCGCGCGGGCAGCAGGGCATGCCCTCGCGGCCGCAGGTCTTGGGCTGACAGGTGCCCCCGGCGCAGTGGAGGCCGTTGCCGCAGTCGTCGCGGTGCTCCTCGGGGCAGCACGCCTGACCGAGCTCGCCGCAGTCGGCGTCGCGCGGCATGCACGCGCCGTCGACGCAGCGAAACGACCCGCCGCACTGGCCCTCGCAGCAGGGCTGGCCCCGGTGCCCGCAGGTGCGCGGCGGCACCGCGCAGCGCCCGCTGAGGCACACGCCGTTGCGGCAGGGCGTGGGCGCGTGCGTGCAGCACGGGAGCGGGCGCTCACCGCAGGGCTGGCAGCTCCCGGCGATGCAGTTGAGCCTGCCCCCGCAGCGCTCGCCCGCGCAGCACGGCGCGCCCTGCGTGGAGCACGCGCTGCCGTCGAAGGCCGCCGCGGGCTGCGCCTGTGTGTTGCGCGCGGGCGCGGGCCGCTCGCGGCGACACGCCAGCGCGACGACGAGCGAGGCACAGAACAGACTCAACCGAAGAGACGACATCGCGCACCTGCTTCGAGGACGCACGGCCGCCACATGACGGAGAGCGCGCCGAGGTTGCCATTCAATGCCTCACCAACGGCTCATCCCACAAGTCGCAAATTCCTCATTATGACGGGAAATGCTGTGCGTTCCGCGCACAACAAAGGGGGCGCGCTGCCGCGGGTACGGCGCTACGCCTTCGAGGTGCCTGCGCGCGCGGCGATCTCTTCGACCGCGGTGGCGAGGTCTTCGATGGCGGCGGCCTTGTCGCCGTGCAGGTAGGCGCGGAGCCCGTAGGCCGCCGTGAGCGCGAGCGAGATGTTGACCCCGCGCGCCGAGAGGGCGTCGGCGACGTCGGCGTTCTTCAGCAGCACGTCGAGGTCGTCGAGCACGTCGTCGATCTCTTGCAGTCCCTTGCGCGCGGCGCCATCCGATGCGGCCATTGGGGGTGCTTCTCCTTTACGCCTCGAGGAGCCTTGCGATCACGGCGTCGAGCACCTTCGGGTCGGCCCTGCCCCCGGTGCGCTTCATCACCTCGCCCTTGAAGAACCCCAGGAGCGCGCGCTTGCCGCCGCGGTACGCCGCCACCTGTTTGGGGTTCGCGTCGAGCACCGCCTGACACTCGGCCTCGATGGCGCCCGCGTCGGTGACCACGCGCCACCCGTTGCGCGCGATGATGGCGTCGGCGGTGTCGCGCGTGCCCGCGAGCTGGGCGTACACCTCCTTGGCGAGCTTGCCCGAGAGGGTGCCGTCGTCCATGCGCGCGAAGAGGCCCGCCATCTGCTCGAGTGTGACAGGGAATGTCGCGTCGAGGCCATCGCTCGCGAAG
>CAISKJ010001698.1 GCA_903885885.1 uncultured delta proteobacterium | reverse complement strand
GGGCGAGGCCGGCGGTGAGCTCGCCCACCACCGCGAGGTGCTCGGCGACGCGGGCCCGGCGCTCGATGGCGCGCGTCTCGGTCACGTCGATGCCGATGGCGTAGCGCAGCCCGTCGGCGCGACGGTAGCGCCACTCGATGCGGCGCTCGGAGCCGTCGCGGGTCGCGATGGGGAGCTCCTGCTGCGCGTCGCTCTCCCACACGTCGCGGGCGAGCGCGGAGGGCACGAGCTCCTCGAAGGGGCGGCCGAGGAGCGCGTCGCGGCCGAAGCCCGTGGTCTTCTCGACGGCGGCGTTGACGAGGGCCACCGAGTCGTCGATGGCGACGCCGACGATGAGGGCGGGCGACGTCTCGACCACGGCGCGGTAGCGGAGCTCGGACTCCTGGAGCTGCGCGAGGAGCGTCTCGCGCTCACGCCGCATCGAGACCTGACGCATCGCGAGGGAGGCGAGGCGCAGCACCTCCTCGAGGGGAAAGGGCTTGAGGATGTACGCGAAGGCGCCGCCGCGCACGGTGGCGATCGCGCTCTCGAGGGTCGCGTCGCCGCTCATCACGACGACCTCGGCGTCGGGCGCGCGGGCCTTGAGCTGTACGAGGGCCTGCGTGCCGTCGGCGTCGGGCAGGCGCACGTCGAGGAAGGCGACGTCGAAGCCCACGCCGCTCGCGGCCGCGAGGGCCTCCGCGGCGCTCGTGGTCACGAAGGGCGCGTAGCCCTCGTCGGCGAGGCACTCGGCGATGTTATCGGCGAGGTCGCGGTTGTCTTCGATGATGAGAATCCGCCCGCTGGGGGCGGGCGGCGCGTGGTCGGGCATCGGTCACGATCTCTCGTGCGCGTCGTGGACGTCGTCGGCGTTGTGGCCGGGCGAGGGGCCGCGCTTGATGCCGTGGCGGTACTCGCGCAGGCGGTATTGAATCATACGGACGCTCACGTCGAGCATCGCGGCGGCGCGGTGCGTGCTGCCGCCGGAGGCCTCGAGCGACGAGAGGATCGCGAACTTCTCGAGGTCGGCGAGGGTGGAGCCCGGCACCGGCGGCTGCAGGCCGTAGGGGGTCTCGATGCCCGCGGCGGTGACCACGGCGCCCTTCACGGCGCTCTGCGCGCTCGCCAGCGCGGCGGCCTGCGCGGCGACGGAGGTGGCCACCGGCGCGAGGCTCCCGACGGAGCCCGGGAGCGAGAGGTGCTCGCGCCCGAGGAGGTTGCCGCTCGCGAGCACGACGGCGCGCTCGACGGCGTTCTCGAGCTCGCGCACGTTGCCCGGCCAGGGGTACGTAATGAGCGTCTGCAGGGCCTCGGGCGTAAAGCCCATGAGGCTCTTGCCCGACTCGCGCGCGAAGCGGCGGAGAAAGAACTCGGCGAGGAGGATGATGTCCTCGCGGCGCTCGCGCAGCGGCGGGAGGCGCAGGCTCACCACGTTGAGTCGATAGTAGAGGTCCTCGCGGAAGCGCCCGTCACGGACCATCTGGGCGAGGTCGCGGTTGGTGGCCGCGATGATGCGCACGTCGACCTTGAGGGTCTCGTTGCCGCCGACGCGCTCGAACTCGCGCTCTTGCAGAAACCGAAGGATCTTCACCTGCGTGGCGAGCGGAATCTCGCTCACCTCGTCGAGGAAGAGCGTGCCCCCGTCGGCCTGACGAAAGCGCCCCTCGCGGCGCCCGACGGCGCCCGTAAAGGCCCCGCGCTCGTGCCCGAAGAGCTCGCTCTCGAGGAGCGACTCGGCGAGCGCCGCGCAGTTGAGCCGCACGAAGGGCTGCGCCGCGCGCGGCGACGATCGGTGCAGCGCCGCCGCGATGAGCTCCTTGCCCGTGCCCGACTCGCCCACGATGAGCACGCTCGAGCGGCTCACCCCCACCTGGGCCACGGTGTCGAGCAGCGCCTTCATCGACGCGTGCTCGCCGATAATGTGACCGAAGGCGTTGCGCTCGCGCAGGCGCTCTCGCAAGAGAGCCGTCTCTTCGAGGAGGCGCGACTTCTCCATCGCGCGCTCGACCACGGCGACGAGCGTCACCGGGTCGAGGGGCTTGGTGAGGTAGTTCTCCGCGCCGCCCTTGATGGCCTCGACCGCCGAGTCGATGGTGCCGAACGCGGTCATCACCACGACCACAGTGGTCGGCGAGGCCGCGCGCGACTCCTTCAACAGACCGATGCCGTCGAGGCCCGGCATCTTGAGGTCGGTGAGAATCAGGTCGGGCGCGAACGAGCCGATCTTGCCGAGGGCCTTGAAGCCGTCGGCCGCCGTCTCGGTCTCGTAGCCCTCCTCGCGAAGGATCTCCGACAGCGCCGCGCGAGCGTTCGCTTCGTCGTCGACGATGAGAATGCGGCCCTTTGATTCCGCCATTTGCAAGCCTCTATACACCCGTTCTTCGCCCCGGCGACACCCTTCGCACCGCCCTCGTTCGCATGCGCCCCACCGGCGGCCCGCCACCCCCTCGCCACCCCCTCGCCACCCCTTTCCGCCACCCCGGGCTCGGAGAGAACGCTTGAAAACAAGTGGTTCTGCGCGGTGGCACGGCCGTCGCTCAGAGGTCACCCAGCGGCGCACGCACGACGCGGCGCCCTGAAAGACCAGAGGCCACCCATGACGATCACCGACAAGCTCCGCTCCGTTCGCACCGCCATCAACACCCTCGAGAAGCAGTTCGGGAAGGGCACCATCATGACGCTCGGCGAGGAGGGCGAGCGCGAGGCCCAGGCCGTGATTCCCAGCGGCTCGCTGGCCATCGACGCCGCCCTCGGCATCGGCGGCTACCCCCGCGGGCGCATCGTCGAGGTGTACGGCCCCGAGAGCTCGGGCAAGACCACGCTCACCCTCCACGCCATCGCCGAGGCGCAGCGCATGGGCGGCGTGGCGGCCTTCATCGACGCCGAGCACGCGCTCGACACGGCGTATGCCAAGGCCCTCGGGGTCAACCTCGGCGAGCTGCGGATCTCGCAGCCCGACAACGGCGAGCAGGCCCTCGAGATCACCGACATGCTGGTGCGCTCC
>CAISKJ010001697.1 GCA_903885885.1 uncultured delta proteobacterium | reverse complement strand
GTCGCCCACGCAGGCCGCCACGGCGCAGCGGCCCATGACGCACGCGGGGGTCGCGTTGGGGAGGCCGCAGGCCACGCCGCACGCGCCGCAGCGCATCGTGTCGGTCATGAGGTTGGCCTCGCAGCCGTTGGCCGCGTTGCCGTCGCAGTCGGCGAAGCCCGGCGCGCAGTCGTACTCGCAGCGCCCCGCGGCGCAGCGCGCGGCCGCGTTGGGCCGCTCGGCGCAGGCCATGCCGCAGCCGCCGCAGTGCGCGGCGCTGGTGAAGGTGTTGGTCTCGCAGCCGTTGGCCGTCGAGCTGTCGCAGTCGCCGAAGGGCACGGCGCACGCGCCCACCGCGCAGTTGCCGTTGCGGCACGCGGCGGTGCCGTTCTCGACGCGGCACGCGGCGTCGCACATGCCGCAGTGGGCGGTGCTCGCCTGCGTGTCGACGCACGCGCCCGCGCAGCACACCTGACCGCCGCCGCAGGGCTGCGTGGCGTTGCAGCCGATCACGCAGGTGCTGCCGACGCAGAGGTTGCCCGGGGGGCAGTGCGCGTCGACCCTGCACTCGACGCAGGCGCGTGACGCCGTGTCGCAGTAGCGGTCGCGGCCCGCGCCGCCGTCGGCAGCGCTCGCGCGGCACCCTTCGTCGGAGCGGCAGCCGGGCACGCACGTCGACGACGAGGGGTCGCAGTGGCGCTCGGGCGAGCAGGTGTCGTCGGCCGCGCGGCACGCGACGCAGCGGCCCGTGGCGACGTCGCACACGCGCCCGATGGGGCTGTCGGCGCAGTGCGCGTCGGTGGTGCAGGGGCCGTCGGCGTCGCTCGTGTCGACGGCGACGTCCATCACGTCGGTGACGTCGAGGGGCGCGGGGCCCGTGTCGGCCACATCGGCCTGCGCGTCGTCGATGGCGAGGTCGACGGCGACGTCGAGCTTGCCTGCGTCGGGCGCGCCTCCTACGACGGGATCGCCCGTCGAGCACGCGAGGAGAAACATCGGTACGAGCGCGAGCGCGGCGCGGCGAGAACGCAGATGCATCGGAGGACCTCGTGACGAGACGGCGACCTCTTCCGAGGGTCGCACACTCGCGGGGCTCGTTGCGATCCGACGCTGCGCCGCCGATGCGTTTCGACGGCCGCGGCGGGGCCCTCGATCCCGGGTCCCGCTCACTCCCCGGCGGAGACGCGCGCGGTCACCACGAACTCGACGCGGCGGTTCACGGCGCGCCCCGCGGCCGTGCGGTTGTCGGCGAGGGGCTGCGTCTCGCCGTAGCCGCGCGCGGTGATGCGCTCCGCGTCGACGCCGTGCGCCACGAGCCACGCGCGAATCGACGCCGCCCTGCGCTGCGAGAGGTCGAGGTTGCGCGCGTCGTCGCCCGCGTCGTCGGTGTGGCCCCGCACCTCGACGCGCGTGAGCTCGGGGTGCGCCTCGAGCACCGCCGCCACCTCGACGAGGAGCGGCGCGCTCGACGCCGCGATCACGTCGCGGTCCACGGCGAAGCGCGGCTGCTGCGTGATCACCACGCGGTCGCCGGAGACGAAGACCCGCGGGCACCCGTGCGTCGCGGGGTCGCGCGAGGCGGGGCCGCGCTCCTCGGGGCACGCGTCGCGCTCGTTGAGAATGCCGTCGCCGTCGATGTCGGGCAGCGGGCACCCGCGCCGCGCGCCGTCGGGGTGTCGCCCCGCGGGTTCGAGGGGGCACACGTCGTCGCCGTCGGGCACGCCGTCGCGGTCGCCGTCGCGCAGCGGGCAGCCGCGCGCGCCCGGGTCGGGGAGCGCGCCCGCGGGCTCGAGGGGGCAGCGGTCGTCGTCGTCGCGCACGCCGTCGTGGTCGCGGTCGTCGCCGGGGCACCCCATGCGGCGCGGGTCGGGGTCGTCGCCCGGGGGCTGCGTGGGGCACGCGTCGACCTCGTCGCGAAAGCCGTCGTGGTCGCGATCGCGAATCGGGCACCCGGGCGCGCTCGGGTCGGCGCGCGCCCCCGCGGCCTCGTCGGGGCATCGGTCGTCGGGGTCGACGACGCCGTCGAGGTCGCGGTCGCCGGGCGCCTCCTCGTCGCGCGGGGGCTGCGGCGCGTAGCCCACCGAGGCGACGGCGCGCACGTCGGCGGTGGCGTCGCCCTCGATGATCCGTGGCCCCGCGGCGACGCCGAGCGCGAGGCCGCGCGGAGAGACATGGCGCACGCCCGCGAGGGTCTCGAGCGCGACGGAGCCCGGCGCGTCGGGGGCCGTGAGCCGCGCGTCGAGCGCCGCCTCGAGCGCCACGACGACGCGCGACGCGAGCGGAATGGTCACCCCCGCGCGCGCGAACATCTGGTGCTCCCACCCCGGGCGCAGCGCGACGCCGGCGTTGAGGGCGAACACAAAATCGCGGCCGTTGGAGGCTTCGAAGAGCACCCGCGGAACAACGCCGACGGAGCCGTCGCCCGCGTACGCTCCGCGGTCTCCGAGGGGCGCGAGGAGCGAGGCCCCGAGGGCGAGGCGCATCGAGCCGCCGCGCGCGAAGCCCGCCACGCGCACGCGCACGTCGACGCGGAGGTCGCCCACGGCGGGCGCGACGGCGTTGCGCGCGATCTCTTGCGTCGCGACGAAGGGCGCCACGACGCCGACCTGCACGCGGTCGAAGAGGCCGAAGGTGGCGCCCGCGTGCACGGTCACGCGGTGGTCGATCGCGGGGCCGCCCGTCGCGGTCGCGAGGGCGTGGGTGTACTCGCCCGCAACCACGGCGCCGACGCGCAGGTGCGGCGTGACGAGGGCGCGCTCGGTGAGGCCGAGGTCTTCGCCCGAGGGGGGCATGAGGTAGCGGCTCGCGGAGAAGCCCTGCGCCGAAGCGCTCGCGGGCACGGAGAGGCAGAGGGCGAGGAGGGCGCGGCGGGCGATCACGCGCGCAAGGTACGCGCGAGCCCGTGCGGTTGGAAGGCGCGCGCGTTGGCCTCGGCGGCGAGCACGCGCTCGGCGTCGGTGGCGTAGTCGCGATCCCACGCGAGCACCTTCGGGGTCATGAGGGCGTGCCAGAGCGGCGGGATCATCGCCACCACGAGGGTCGTGAGGTAGCCGTTGAGCATCATCGGGGCCTCGGGGTACGGGCGGAGGTCCTGGTAGGCGACCTCGCCGTGCGCGTGGTGGTGCGAGTGCCGCGAGAGGTTGAACATGCTCCACGAGGTGATGCGGCGGTTGGTGTTCCACGAGTGGCGCGGCTGCACGGGCGTGGCGGGGTCGCGCACCATGCCGTAGTGCTCCATGTAGTTCACGATCTCGAGGAGGCTCTTGCCCCACAGGGCGCACGCGCAGAAGAAGGCCGCGGCGGTGAGGCCCCCCATCGCGTACGCGACGCCCACGAGCGCCACGCTCATGAGGTGGCCGCGCAGAAACGCGTTGTGCACCGAGAGCACCGGGAGGCGCTTCTTGGCGAGGCGCTCGGCCTCGATGTGATGGGCGCTCAGGTTGCCGCGGATCGTCGAGGCGACGATGTGCGCGTACACGTTGCGGCCGCGGGGCGCGGTGGCCGGGTCGGCGAGCGTCGAGACGTAACGGTGGTGGCCGTACACGTGCTCGATGGCGAAGCTCGTGTCGAAGCTGAAGGCCAGCAGCCAGCGGCCGATGAGCATCGACGCGCGGTCCCACGTGCGGTGCGTGAGCTCGTGCGCGGGGATGGTGCCCACCATGCCGATCATGAGGCCCGTGAGCACGAAGCTCGCCGCGTGCTGGCCGAAGGTGGTCGCCGCGCGCGCCGCGAGGAGGTCATACCCTGTCCATCGCGAGAGGGTCGCGCCGAAGCCGAGGGGGTCGCCGTCGCACACGCTCCACACCGCGGCGAAGACGATGGAGGCGAGCAGCGGCAGCGCGAGCCACAGCTGCGCGGTGAGCACCTGCGGGTACTTGTACCTGGGCGTCGAGGTGTCATCGCCGGCGACGGCGTCGCCCACCATGTAGAGCGCGAGCACCGCGGCGAGGGCCGTGGGCACGAACGCTCCGCCGTGGAGCGTGCCCACCAGCGCGAGGAGCCCCACCGCGTGAAACATGAAGAACTTGAGGTAGTGGAGCGCATCGACGACGGCGCTCCCCGACGAGGTCTCCTCACGCGCGGGCGAGGCCGCGGCGGCGGCGAGGTCGGCCTGCGTGGTGAAGCGGTCGGCGTAGGTGCGCTCGCGCGAGAGGCCCATGCGCGCGAGGGTCTCGGCGGCGGCGTCGATCATCGCGGGCGGGCCGCAGAGGTAGGCCTGCGCGCCGCGCACGTCGACGTCTGCGAGCGCGTCGGTGACGAGGCCGCGCGCGCCCGTCCACGCGGCGTCGGCGTCGGCGGCCGAGAGCACGGGCACGAAGCGAAAGGCCCCGCGCCAGCGCCGCGCGAGGGCGTCGATCTGATCGAGGGCGTAGAGGTCGCGCGCCTCGCGGGCGCCGAAGAGCAGGGTGACGGGGCGCGTCTCGCCCGCGGCGAGGGCCGCCTCGAGCATGGCGAGCATCGGGGCGAGGCCGCTCCCGCCCGCGACGAGCACCAGCGGGCCGTCGCCGGCGCGGAGGTAGAAGTCCCCCAGCGGGCCGTCGACGCGCACGCCGCGGCCGGTGAGGTCTTCGTCGTTCACGAGCGACGAGAGGCTGCCGCCGGGCACCTTGCGCACGAAGAAGCTCACGCGCCCGTCGTCGCGCGCGGGCACCGCGAAGGAGTAGCTCCGCGCCACGCCGTCGAGGCCCGCGACGCTGAGCACCGCGTACTGGCCCGCGGCGTAGCGCAGCGCGGCGTCGAGCTGCACCGTGAGGCGCGTGATGTCGTGGGTGACCTTCTCTTGCGACACGACGCGGCCGGGCACGCCGCGCGGGGCGGCCCGCGTCGCGAGGTCGACCTCGAGGCGCAGGTCGCCGCGGGGGACGCTCTGACACGCGAGGATGTAGCCCGCGTCGAGCTCCTCGGCGCTGAGGAGGTAGCCCGTCTCCGTGAGCTCTCGCACCGCGCCGTCGGTGAGCTTGCACTTGCACGCGCCGCAGCCGCCCACGCGGCAGCTGTTGGGAAAGTCGACGCCGCTGCGCAGCGCCGCGGTCAGAATGGTCTCGCGCGCCTCGACCGTGATCACCTGGTCGTTGATCTGCACGGTCGGAAGCCGCTTCGTCGAGGGAGAGGTCGCCATACGCGCTCCGTGGGTTGGGTGCCCTTCGCTACGGTGCAAACACTACGGGCACCGGGCGAGCGCGAAGAGGTTCGCGGTTGACAACGAGGGGTCATTTTTTGACATTGTGCGCAGAGGCGGAGGAGCGACAGAGCGATGCGCGAGGGGCCCTCAACGCTGCCGGTGCTGTACGTGCGGCAGATCGCCGAGCAGGTGCGCAGCCTCGGGGCCGACGTGGGCGCGTGGCTCCGCGCGAGCGGCCTCGCCGAGGCGCAGCTCGCCGACGCCTCGCTCACGATCCCCTACGCGGTCTTCGAGCGGCTGCTGGTGGGGGGCGATCGAGGTCACGGGCGAGCCCGCGCTGGGCCTGCTGGTGGGCGAGCGGTTGATGGCCAGCGCGCACGGCATGTTGGGCTACGCGGCGATGAGCAGCGGCACGCTGCGCCAGGCCCTCGACGTGGTCGAGCGCTACGCGCGGCTGCGCATCTCGCTGCTCGCGATCACCCACGACGAGCGCCCCGGCGAGGTGCGCGCCTGCTACCGGCCGACGCAGCCCATCGCGGCGATCGAGCGCCCGCTCCTCGAGGCCGTGGTGCTGAGCACGATGCGGGTGCTCGGGGTCATCTCGATGGGGGCGTGCCCGGTGCAGCGCGTGTCGTTCACCTTCGCGGCGCCCGAGTACGCGTCGCTCGCGCGCGACCTCTTCGGCTGCGAGGTGCGCTACAACCAGTCGTGGACGGGCTTCAGCGTGCACCCCGACGCGCTCGACGTGCCCCTGCGCCTGGCCGACCCCGAGGCCTTCGCCGAGGCGGCGCGCATCTGCCAGCGCGAGCTCGACAAGCTCACGGCCAACGAGTCGCTGGCGGCGCGCGTGCGGCGCCTCATGCTCGAGCAGACGAGCGGATTCCCCTCGCTGCAGGTCACGGCGCGGCTCGTTCACATGACGCCGCGCACGCTCCATCGGCACCTGCTCGACGAGGGGACGTCGTTCCGCGACCTGCTCGAGGAGGTGCGCCACACGCTCGCCGTCGAGCACCTGAAGTCGGGGCACTTCGCCATCGAAGAGATCGCCTTCACGCTCGGCTACTCCGACCTCGCCAACTTTCGCCGGGCGTTCAAGCGCTGGGAGTCTGTGCCTCCGTCGGAGTACCGCGCCCGCCACCAGCGCGCCGCGGGCTGAGCGCCCGCCCGGTTGTCGCGGCGCCCATCGCGGCCAACGTTGCCCTTCGCGCGGCCAACGTTGCCGTTCAGCCGTCGCGCGCGTGCTCCGAGCCGCACACAAAGCACATGAGCCCGTGCTCGGTGACGATCGCGTCGGACACGAGCGCCTCGACGCCGCAGCGGACGCAGCGCGTGTAGGGCTCGTCCTTGCGCTCCATCGTGGGCGTGGCGGCCGCGCTTCGGTAGTGCGCCGGTCCCGTCGTCCCGGGGCGGTAGATGTGCAGCGAGCTCAAGAGCGTGAGGCTCTCCTCCCGGTCGACCCACACGCCACGGCAGCGCTCGCACACGTCGAGGGTGACGCCCACGAAGCGCACCGCGCGGAGCGTCGGGCGCCCCTCGCACCGGGGGCACGCGGCGATGAGCGTCGCGTCGACGGTGGCCCTCGGCGCGCTGAAGAGCGCCGAGCACACCGCGGGCATCGCGAAGCTCGGGTGGAGCGCGGGCAACGACCTCTCATCGTACCATACACCGCAATGACGGTTGACCCATGCCGATCCCCCGTCGGGGAGCGTGAGGTCGGAGCTCGACATCGGCGAGCCGCAGCGTACGCAGTCCATGAGCCGGGAGGATCTGCCGATCGCAGACCGTGTTTCAAGTGCCAACCGGTCTCTCGCGACGCACCCGTGGCGGCCGACCGGGCGGCCCCGCGCGGCGACCGGGGCTGTGAACACACCGCGGCGACGCGCGCGCTTCTCCTGGTACGGTTGTCACTGCACACTCGACGCTCCGATGCCTGCCGCGCTCCGTCGCCTCTGCATTGCCGCGCTCGCGCTCGCAGCCCGCTGCGACGCGCGGCGCGTGGCGCCCGTCGCCAACCTCCCCGGCCCGACGGCGCCGCCGGCGGCCGCACCGATCGAGCTCCCCGGCGACGCGCAGCGACCCAGCGCGCGCAGCGGGTACTTCGACCTCGACGTGCCCGGCTTCGGCGCGGCGGTGGTGTACGTCCCCTCGGGTGCGGGACCGCGCGCCGTCGTGGTCGCCGCGCACGGCAACTACGATCGTCCCGCGTGGCAGTGCGACGCCTGGCACGACCTCACCGGCGAGCGCGCCTTCGTGCTGTGTCCGCGCGGCGTGGCGCGCCTCGACTCGCCCTCGGCCCGCGACGTGCGGTTCACCTACGCCGCGCAGGGCGCGTTCAACCGCGAGGTCGACGCGTCTCTCGCCGCGCTGCGGGCGCGCTACGGCGCGCGCGTGGCGGGCGGTCCCATCGTGTACGCGGGCTTCTCGCTCGGAGCGATCTTCGGCGTGGGCTACCTCCGCGCGACGCGCGAGCGCGTGGCCGCCGCCGCGCTCGTCGAGGGAGGGCACACGGTGTGGAGCGGCTCCGCGGTGCGGGCCTTCGCCGACAAGGGCGGGCGCGCGGTGCTCTTCGGGTGCGGCCAGGCGTGGTGCGCGCGCGACGCGCGGGCGGTGGCGCCGAGGTTTCGCGCGGCGCACATCGAGACGGCGGTAGGCTACGCGCCCGGTCAGGGACACGCCTACGGAGGGCGCGTGGCCGACGCGATGCGCCCGGCGTTCGAGCGACTCATCGCGCCAGCGCTGGGCGTCGACAGCGCGCCCCGATGACACATCGAACGCAGAAAAAGGCGGGAGAAGTCAGGAAAACGGCCGCGATTTCGAGCGCTCTCCGCCCGCAACCGGTCTCCCCTCCAGTCCACGGCTTTCCACCCCGTTCGACCCCCGTCTTGGAGACATTCTGGAGACGGGCGAAGGCTCGCGGGCGCCCTCGAAACGCGCCCGAACGTGCCTGCTCCGCGAATGTGATACGACCCACGCGATGGCTCACTGGTTCAACATCGCGGGCCCGTGCCTCGCGAACGAGCACTACATGATCCCCCCCGGGCGACGCGTGCCCGAGGCGCTCGAGCTCATCGAGCAGGGCCGGTAGTTCTCGCTCGTGTCGGGGCGCCAGACGGGCAAGACCACCTGCGTCCGGTGGATCGCCGAGCACCTGCGCGCCGGGGGCCCGCAGGCCGCGCTCGGGGTCGACCTCGAGGCCGCCCGCGAGACGCCCGACGTGGCCGAGGCGATGCGCACGATCCTCGACTGCTTCGAGCGCGCGCTCTCCATGCCCCGGAGCCCCGTCGCGCCCCTCGGCACCGCTGTGACCGACCCGCTCCTCACGACGCCTCGCACCGCGCTCACCCGCTACCTCGAGCAGCTCGCGGGGCGCGTGGGCAAGCCCCTGGTGCTGCTCCTCGACGAAGCCGACAGCCTCGTGGGGGCGGCGATGGTGTCGTTCCTCACGCAGCTCCGCGACCTCTACATGCGCCGCGGCGACACGAGCGCCCCGTTCTGCGTAGTGCTCATCGGCGTGCGCGCCCTTCGCGACTACGCGCTCAGCACCGAGGAGCGTCGCGCGGTCACGGGGCTCGGAACGTCGTCGCCCTTCAACGTCACGGTCGAGAACGTGGGCCTCGCACCCTTCAGGGAGGCCGAGGTCGCCGAGCTCATCGGGCAGCACACTGCCGAGACGGGTCAACGCTTCGAGCCCGACGCGCTCGCGCGCCTGTGGGAGCTGTCGCAGGGGCACCCGTGGCTCGTGAACGCCCTCGCCGACCAGACCACGCGCCGCGACGTGCGCGATCGCACCAGGGCGGTGACGGCCGACGACATCGAGCGCGCCAAGGACACCATCATTCTCGAGCGACGTACGCACATCGACTCGCTGGCTGCGCGACTGCGAGAGCCGCGGGTACGGCGCGTGATCGATCCGATGATCGCCGGCGCGACGCTCGCCCCCGACGTACTCGACGAGGACCTCGCCTACGTGCGCTCGCTCGGGATCGTGCGCATTCGAGACGGTCGTTGCGAGATCGCCAATGCGATCTATCGCGAGGTCATTCCCCGCGTGATCACCTACCTGCCCCAGCTCGCGATCGAGCAGGAGTCGAAGCGGTATCTGCGCCCCGACGGCTCGCTCGACATGCCGAAGCTCATGGCAGCCTGGCAGGAGTTCTGGCGCGAAGACGGCCACATCGCCGCGCAGGGCTTCGGCTACCAGGAGTCTGGCCCCCACCTGATGCTCATGGCCTTCCTTCAGCGGGTGATCAACGGCGGCGGTCGCATCACGCGCGAGTACGCGCTGGGCAAGGACGCGCTCGACCTCCTCATCGAGTGGCGCGGCGCCCGCTACGCCATCGAGGTGAAGCTCCGACGCCACACGACGACCGAGACGAAGGGCATCGCGCAGCTCGCGGGCTACCTCGACGCGCTCGGCCTCGCAGAGGGCTGGCTGATGATCTTCGACCTGCGCGCGGGCACCTCGTGGGACGAGCGCATCACCACGCGCACCGTCACGCACGAGGGCCACACGATCCACGTCGTCGGCTGCTGACCTCCCGCGGCGATCTCCCTACGTCTTGCGTTGGTTATCGGGCGTCGATCGAGGCGACCCCTTCGAGCACGGCGGAGAAGAGCTCGGATAGCTCTCCCTCTCGACGCTCCGCCGCGTCGTCGAACGACGGCCCGAACAGCGTGTGGGCGTGGCGATTCGCGTCCTCGACGATCCGAGCGAGCACCCGTGCGACGCGGGCGAGCGTCTCAGGCGAGCACTGATGCGCGATGTCGCGGCCGAGAAGGAACGGACCCGCCCGGTGGAACGGCAACGTCCCCTCTGCGAGCGGCGCGGCGAGCTCGTCGAAGAGGCGGTCCTCGTTGCCGCAACGCAGGTACTCGCTCGCAATGAAGTGGAAGTCGCGCAGATCCTTGTCGTCCTCGCGCCCGCGCCCTTCGAACGCGATGAGCTTCAGCGCGGCCAGCGCCGGGATCGTCGACACTGGAAGTACGAGCCGCTCCGTGACCGCGAGCGGTGCGGCGCCGGCTTTCGCGTCGGCCATGCCGCACACATCGAGCTCCATCGACGACCAGCGGACGATGCCATGCGGCGACTCGATCGCACCAAAAGGCAACAGGTCGACGCTCACACCTTCGACCTGCACGCGCACCGTGTCCTGCTTGAGAGGCGTCCCCCTGTCCGCGACGGACTGACGAACCTGCTCGTAGGTCTCGAAGTCTGGCACCTCGACCGCGAAGTCCCAGTCTCGTGTCGTGCGCGGCGACAGGATCCCGAAGGACCAGTCGACGCGCAGCAGCCGCGCGCCCGCGCCCACGAGCACCAGCGGTAGCCCGCGCTCACTCGCGACGCGACGAACGCGGTCCAGCGCTGCGACGTCGCGCTCGGACAGGTCGCTGATCTTCGTCACGCGGGATCCTCCAGGCGTTCGCGAAGGTGGCGCTCGTAGACGAGTTCGGCGGTCTCGCGAAGCCGACTGTCAGGCGTACCGCGAAGCAGTTCGGCGTGGATCAGGAGCGGGCTCGCCAGGCCCTCATGGGCTTCGTCATTGGGCGTGATCGCGTCGAGAATGTCGATCGCTCCTGCGGGGTCTGGCAGCAACCGGAGCCGGACCATTGTCGCGTCGACCGCCCCCCGCAGGAGGTGCAGCGTCGCGCGCGCGGGGCGAAGGTGACGCGTCAGGCGCGCTGCGCCCATCTCGCCGCCCAGGAGGATCGCATCGCCGAGCCCTTCGGACTCGATGCGACCTTCGAGGTCGTCGAGCGACCGCCCTTCGGCGAGCCTGCACGTGCGCCGCAGGAGTCGAGGTCGAAGGGTCTCGACGTAGCCGAGCTCCCACCGCTCGAAAAGCGCGCGGCGCTTCACAAGCATGCGCGCGCCCTTTCGCATGCGGAGGTACGCCCCCGAGCGAAGGTCCTCCAGCACGGGACCGACGGCACCAAGCGAGATGCCCGACGCCTCCGCGAGCGCGCGGTAGGTCCACGCGACCGCCTCGGGCTTCTCCAGCAGCAGCGCGATGAGCCGCAGTCCCGTCGCCTGGAAGGCGCGGTTTGCACGCTGCGGGGGCTCCTCGGGACGTTCACCCGTGACCCAGACGTAGAGCGCGCCGCGCCGGAGCGACGCGTTGCCCGCGGCGTCGAGGAAGTCGATCCGCTCCGCGCGCAGAAGGCTCGCGATGCTGGGGTTGATGTACCAGGTCAAGAGAGCCGGCGGCTGGTCGGCGAGCTGCGCGACCTTCGCCAGCGCCTGGACCACCATCCCGACGTTTTCGGCCGTCACGCGGGGTGTGACGAGCGCAGCGTAACGCGCCTTGCCCCACTCCCCTCGGAGGTCCAGGAACCCGTCGAAGACCGCGCCTGGCGGGGCGCGCTTGAACGTCGCCTGGAGCCCTTCGACTGGTTCGAGCGCGCGCAGACACGCCTTCCCCAACTCCGTCTCCCTCTGCGAGCGCGGATGAGTTCGGCCGGTCGAGGCAACCATGTTCACGAACTTGTCATGTTCAATCAGAAAGCTCAACGACGATTCATGAACAGCGACGCTGCGGCGCTCGCGACTCGTCCCCTACGGAGCCTGCGCCGCGATCAGGGGACAGACCACGACTGGCCGCTCGCACCCGCCACAGATCACAACACGAAAGTTGCGGCTTGGGTCGTCACGCGCACCTCCTCACGTCGGCCAGCAGGGTCACATACCGGGCTGCTGCTCAGCGGCAGGGTCACGCGTCTGTCTCCTCGTTCTGAAGGTACTTGTCGAAGACAACACCGGCCGCGTCGCGCGCGCGGTCGTGCCCCTCGGCCAGCAGATCGGCGTAGACCAGCAGCGGGTGCACCGTGTCGGCTCGCGGACTCTCGAACGCGAGCGGCCCAGGCGCGCGCATGAGCAGCAGGGGCCCCGACGCGTCACGGACCAGCGCGAGCCGTTTGGGGAGCGAGGCGTCCACCTCGGCGAGATACACCACCGTGCGATCGCCGCGGTAATAACGGGTCAGCCGTTGCGCGGCGGCCCCGCCGCCGCAGCGCCACACGCCCTCGTCCCCCAGCGACGACGAAAGGCGCGCCTCAAGCGCCTCGACCGCGCGCTCGCGCGCCCGAAAACGGCCGACGATCAGCTGCGGCGACAGCGTCGCCGAGAAGCCCGCGAGCCACAGGTCGAGCGCCTGCCGCCGCCCTGTGGGCGCCCACCGGGAACGCCCTCCCACGCGCAGCACCATGCCCTGCTCGACGAGGCGCGCGCGCAGGTCCGCGACGGTCTGCGGGCTCACGCCGCCAGCCTTCTCCGCTACGGCGCGCACGCTCGCACCAAACAGTGACGGGTCGACGAGCAGCGCGAAGAGCGTGCGATACGCGGCCGCCCGCAGGGGCCTGTCGGCGGCGGGCACGGCCTCGGCCCGCGAAGGGTCTTCGAAGTCACGGCCGTGCGCGTCGGGTCGCAGCAGCCGTCGCGCCGTTGCAGGAGCGTGCTGCGGTTCACGCTGTCGGGATTGCACACAGCGACGATCACCTCGCCCCCGGGCGCGACGAGCCCCGCGAGGTCGCTCACGACGCCCTCGAAGTCCTCGTCGGGCTCGATCACACACAGCACGAGCGCGCACAGCACGGCGTCGTAGGCGCGGCACGCGAGGCCCTCGCGCACGCTCGAGAAGCGCGCGGCCGACGCGCGTCGCCAGCGGGCTGCGAGCGATGGGTCGGGGTCGAAGCCGACGACGTCGACGCCGTCCCTTGCGAGCGCGGTCGCCACCTCACCCTTGCCGCAGCCGTAGTCGAAGACGCGCCGCGCTCCACGCTGGCGCACCATGCGCTCGAGGCGTCGATCGAGGAGCGTCTCCTTGGTCGCGTCGATCGGGCCATTCACGAAGGCGTCGAGGCCCGCGAGCTCGGGCATGTCACCACCCTCGACCGCGGCGCGGAGCATGACCTTGAGCTCCGGATGCCGCGCATAGCGCCCGCACAGAAACGCGCGACGCATCATGCACGCGATCTCTTCGCCAGAGGCGGGCGCGAGGTCGGAGCCGTAGTCGACGAGCACCACCGCGCCGTCGTCGGCGACCCGGAGGTTGTCAGGGTGCAGGTTGCGGTGAACGACGCCCGCGCGGCACAGCGCGTCGAGGAGCCTGCGCAGCCCATCGCCGTGCCCTCCCTCGTAGGGGCGCGTGGCCTCAAAGCGGTACGAGAGCACCACGCGACCGCTCGGGTGCACCGTCGAACGGAGCGACGAGAGGCCGCGAGCAGCGCTCCACACCTTCGAGCGCTCGACGAGCCAGCAGGCCCTCTCGGGGCTGAGGCGGCGCGTGTCGAAGCACTTGTGCACCGCTCCCTCCGCAACGAACACCACGCCCTCGTCGCCCGCACCCAGCGCGCTCGGAGCGCGCGTTCCCAGCTCGCGCTCGAGCCAGCCCGCGGCGAGCTTCGAGCGCGCCTCTGTCGGCCATGCGAGGGCCCCGACGGTTCGCGCGCCGTTCGTCTGTCGCGCGCGAATCTGTGACTGGAGCGTGCGGATCCAGGCGCGTACGACCTCGCCGTCGAGCGTGAGCACACGGCGACGAAAGTCGTGGAGCCTCCGCGGATCGAACTGGTCTGCGAGGAGCGCGACGAAGGCGCCGAGGCGCTCGCGCACGCCGGGCGCGTGATGGGGATCGAGCCACCATCGCCCGTCGGGGTTCGCGAGCGCATGGGCGAGCGTCCGCCCGATGCCCGCTGCGCGATAGAAGCTCAGCTGAAACGCGTAAAGGCGCTCCGACAGGAACTTCTTGAATCGCTCGATCGCGCGATTCACCGCAGGCTCGGTGAGCTCGAGGGGATCGGTGACGTGACCGGCGCCGACCGCGACGCGCCCTTCGCGCCGCGCGAGCAGCACGTCTTCGAGCGCGGAGTACCCGCGAAGCCCTGAATGTCGCGGGCGAGCTTCTCGAGGTCGAGGCGCTGCGCGCGCACGGCCCCACGGTGCTGGCGCACAGGCAAAGGCAGCTTCACGACGTGGCGCGACGCGCAATAGCGATTGAGAAGGCACCAGACCATGTCGGACCGTCGCGTCTCTTCGCCGTCGACCGAGGGCGTCGCGTTGGGGAAGTCGCCGAGCGCCTCGGCGTCGAAGACGAACGTGTTGCCTCCGCGGTGCACCGAGGGCTGCATGTGATCGAGCGGGTCGAGCGAGGCGTCGTGCACGAGCGGGCGAAACACCTGCTCTCCGGCGAACACGCGCGGGAGGCGCGAGACCAGCTCGATCGCGACCTCGGCCGCGGTCGCCCCCTGCCGCTCGGGCACGTACCAGAAGGGCGTTTCGAGGTGGTCGGTGTCGCGCCGCGAGAGGTCGTAGTAGTAGTCGCGGAGGCGCGCGCGCAGCCCCATGTTCTCGTCGAGCAGCGCGGGAAACGGCGCGTCGGGAGACAGCCCCGAGAGGAGCTCGAGGTTGTGCCACGCGTCCTC
>CAISKJ010001696.1 GCA_903885885.1 uncultured delta proteobacterium | reverse complement strand
TGGTGACGCCGTGGCGCTCGCACAGTTGCCAGAGGCGACCAGAGTCGGGGAAGTTGGGGGCGCCCTCGTACATCATCACGGTCGCGCCGTTGGCGAGGGGCCCATACACCACGTAGCTGTGCCCGGTGACCCAGCCCACGTCGGCGGTGCAGAAGTACGTGTCGCTGTCTTTGAGGTCGAACACGTACTTCGACGACAGGTACGTGCCCACCATGTAGCCGCCCGTGGTGTGCAGCACGCCCTTGGGCTTACCGGTGGAGCCCGAGGTGTACAGAATGAACAGCGGGTGCTCGCTCTCGACGGGCGTGGCGGGGCACTCGGCGCTCACGGCGTCGACGACCTCGTGCCAGTAGTGATCGCGGCCGGGCTCCATGTTCACGCGCTCGCCGGTGCGCTTGCACACGACCACGTGGCGCACCGCGGGGCACTGCGCGACGGCGGCGTCGACGATCTGCTTGAGGGGCACGATCTGCCCGCGGCGCCACGCGCCGTCGCAGGTGACCACGAGGGTGGCGCGGGCGTCGTTGACGCGGTCGCGCACGGCCTCGGCCGCGAAGCCGCCGAAGATCACCGTGTGCGTCGCGCCGATGCGCGCGCACGCGAGGAGGGCGATGGCGATCTCGGGCACCATGCCCATGTAGATGGCGACGCGGTCGCCCGCGCGCACGCCGAGCTTCTTGAGCACGTTGGCGAAGCGGCACACCTCGCGGTGAAGCTGGTGATAGGTGAGCGTGCGCGTGTCGCCCGGCTCGCCCTCCCACACGAGGGCGGCCTTGTTGCGGCGCGGGGTCGCGAGGTGCCGATCGAGGCAGTTGTACGCGAGGTTGGTGACGCCGCCGCCGAACCAGCGCGCGTGCGGCGGCGACCACTCGAGCACGCGCTGCGGCGGCGTAAACCAGTGGAGCTCGGAGGCCACCTCGCGCCAGAACGCGTCGGGCTCGTTGAGGCTGCGCGCGTGCATCTCGCGGTACTGCGCGAGCGACGAGACGTGTGCCTGCGCGGCGAACTCCTCGTCGGGCGCAAAGCTTCGCGTCTCTTTCAACACGCTCTCGATCGCGGCGTTGCTCATCGACGTGCCTCCTGTTGTGGGTGAAACCAGGCTGTGTCAGCGCGCGCGGGGGCTGCGCGGCGCGGAGTCGAGGGGCTCGGTGCCCGACGGCACGGCGGGCGTCGCGTCGTGGGCGCCGTTGCCCTCGCGCGGTGCGTTGACCCAATCGATCTCTGCGAGGGTGCGCGTGAGGGTGGCGCGCTCGTCGTCGGGGAGCGTGGCGCCGCGCTCGAGCATCTCGCGCGTGGCGGCGAGCCAGTGGCGGGCGTCGGCGCGGTGGCCGAGGCGCAGGTGGCTCATGCCCAGCACGAAGGCGAAGCGCGCGCGCTCGGAGGGCTCGAGGTCGCCGAGGGCGGGCTCGAGGTCGTCGAGGTTGGCGATCGCAGCCTCGTAGCGCTCGGCGTGAAAGTGGCCGTCGGCGCGGTCGAGCTGAGCGCGGTAGTTCCAACAACCAAGCGCGAGGGAGAGCAACCCGACGAGGTACCTGGGCGCACGCATCGGGCGGGAGACTACACCGGGAGGCCACCGCGGTTCATCACAGATTGCCGCCCGCGCGACGGCCGTTGGGAATGCCGCGCGGGGCGGTGCCGTTCGAACGGCAACGGGCACGCATCCTACGGGGGGAGATGCGTGCCCGATAAAACAGCCGAAGTTCTGTGAAGGGATCGAAGGCGAAGCGTCGAGGCGTTGCGAAAGAAAGCGCGAGGCGAAGGCTTAAGAGAAGGAGGCTGAGCGAAGCGGGCGAAGTGAAGCGTCGAGGCCGAACGAAGAAGCGGGCGAAGAAGAAGAAGCGAAGCGTTCAGCGGACAAGGAAGAGGCGGCGCGCGACCGCAAGCGAGAAAGAGCAAGCGAAGAAGGACAAGGGCGAAGCTCTGCGAGGCACCGTCTTGGACTGGCGGTCGGTTCGGCGTCTCGTGAGCGTCGCGTAAGCAACGGTCAGCGTCTGGCGTGCTCGACGCGAGACACTTTCCCTAGATGCACCGGTCGTGCCGTGGTGTGCTACGCCACATTTTCTGGGTGAAAAACGGCGGATTCGCGAGGAACGCACCGGGGGTGCGCGGTGTCAGAGCCGCGCTCTCGGGGTTCCCATCTGACATCTGTGTCGCGCTCGCGAAGGACGCTTCGTGGTCGGCGCGGCACCTCCGACGCGCGCGCCACGGCACGACGAAAGCGCTCTTTGTTGTGTGTTGGGGGCCTCGGCGTCGAGGGGCGAAACGGATCGGGCGGGCACCATGACACCGCGGGCGCGGAGGGCGCGCGCAGGCGTCGGAGCGCGGCGTGCGGTCAGAACACGTAGTGGGCGGCGAGGCCGGTGTAGAAGCCCACGAGCGCGAAGCCGCCGTCGACGCGCACGTCGAAGTTGCGGTGCGGCCGGAAGTGCAGCGCGAGGTGGGGCAGCGAGATCCACGGGATGACCGGGGGGACCGAGCCCGACGTGGAGTCGGTGAGGCGCCCCTCGGTGTAGCCGTTGTAGTGGTTGTTCGCGCGGTCGCAGTAGGCGCCGTTGGGGACGCCCTGCCCCAAACAGTCGGCGTAGCCGCTGCCCGAGGGGTACACCTGCGTGCGGTACAGGTCGCCGCCCACGTACCCGAGGCCTACGCCGGCGCCGTACTGGAGCTCGAACCAGTCGTTGAACTGGTGGTGCCAGAGAAAGAGCGCGTTCGCGTAGAGGCCCCACAGCGAGCTCTGCACGCGCTCGGTGGCGATGTCTGCCTCGTTCTTGCCGCGGAAGTACCCCGAGTCGGTTTGAAAGCCCGTGTATTGAAGGCTCAGCACCACGTCGAGGCCGCCGCGGCGAAACACGTACTCGGGGCCGGCGGCGAGGGTGAGCGCGCCCGACCACTCGGGGTTCACGTTGGCGAAGAGGCCCACCATCCAGCCGGGCACGATGAACATCCACGAGCGAAAGCCCACGCTGTGCTCCGTCGAGCGGCCGAAGCGGGGGTAGTTCACCGTGTTCGATGCGGGGGCGGTCGCGAGCTCGCTCGTCGTGAGCGAGGTCTGCGCGGCGCTCTGCTGCGCGAAGGCCCCCGACGTGATTGTCAGCACTCCCGCGGTCACTGCCGCGCCAAGCATCGTCTTCATTGAAGCATCGCCTCCGTAGGGGTGTTCCCTCAGCGGGCGCGATGCTACGTGACGGTGCTCCCGCGGATCAACGTCTGCGCGAAGAACGCGTGCGGGCCGTGGCCTGCCGCGCGGGCGCGCGGAGGGTGACGGAGACCGGCAGCGAGGGCGGCGCAACCGCGGCAGCGTCGCGCGCGAGGGCGTCGGTGATCGTCGCGCGCACGGCCGCATCGGCCTCGACGCGGAGGCGCTCGCGCAGCGCGGCGCGGGCCGCGGGGTTGCGCGACGCGGCGAGCGACCAGACGGCGCCGTCGCGCACGTCGGCGCGCCCGTCGGCGAGGTAGCGCGAGGCCTCGGCCACGTCGTCGAAGCCCTCGACCAGCGCGTCGAGGCACGCGCGGAGGAGAAACACGTCTTGCCCGGGAGCGCCCGCGGTGGCGCGAAGAAAGGCGCGTACGGCGCTGCTCTCGGGATACGCGCGGAGGGCGTGGAGGGCGCGGGCGCGCACCGCGACGACCGCGTCGGTGTCGCGCGCGATGGCCATGAGGTGCTCGGCGCCGGCGGAGCCCCAGGCGCGCGCCGAGGCGAGGTCGACGCCCTGCTCGAAGCCGCCGAGGGAGCGCTCGACGACGGCGCGGGACACCGGGTCGGCCGAGGCGACGCGCGGAGAGAGCGAGAGCGCGGAGGCGACCGAGAGCACGAGACCCATGCGGAGGTTCTTCACGGCGGCCTGTACACTATCACCGTCACCGTGACGCACCAACGCAACACCGCCCGCGTGATTGATCACCACGTGGTGCATCAGCCCATCGACGGATACCACGGCCCGCGCGTGGCGTTTTTGAAGGAGGTGATTCACATCGCGGGCGAGGCCGAGCTCGCGATGGTGCGCAAGCGCAGGGCGGAGGGCGGCGCGTGCCTGGGCACGCTGCTGCTCGTGCACGGCTTCGGGCAGAACCGCTACGCGTGGCACCTCCCGGGGCGCAGCCTGGTGAACTTTCTCGCGGGCGCCGGGTGGGACGTGTTCAACCTCGACATGCGCGGCCACGGGCGTTCGCGCGCGCTCGGGTCGCGCGCCTGCGGCGAGCTCGACGCGTACATCCACCGCGACGTGCCGGCGGCCCTCGACGTGGCGCTCGCGCGCTCGGGCCATCGTCGCGCGTTCCTCGTGGGGCACTCGCTCGGGGGCTTGCTCGGCTACGCGGCCGCCCCGACGCTGGGCGCGCAGCTCGCGGGCCTCGTGACGATCGGCGCGCCCTACGCCTTCGGTCGCGGCAACCGCGTTCTGCTCGAGGCGGCGCGCGCGCTGCTCTTCGCCACCTCGTTCGCAGGGCGCTCGACGAGCGTGCCGATGCGCGTGTTTCAGTCGTGGTTCCAGCGGCAGCGCGCGCTGTGGGACCTGCCGGGCATTCCCTTCCCCGTGCGCGCGTGGCACCCGCGGAGCTTCGAACCCGCGATCCTCGAGGAGTACCTCCGCCTCTCCTTCGACCGCGCCACGCTGGGCGAGCTGGCGCACACCGTTGCGAGCGGCACCGTGGGGCGCTTCACCAGCACCGACGGATCGATCGATTACGCCCGCGTGTGGGAGGCCACCGACCTCCCGTCGCTCGTGATCGCCGGCACGCGCGACCTCCTCGCGCCCGTTGCTTCGGTGCGCCCCGCCTACGACCGCAGCGGCGCGCGCGACCGCACGTACCACGAGGTTCCGCTCGGTCACGCCGACCTGCTCCTCGGCCGCGAGGCCCCCTCGCTCACCTGGCCGCTGCTCGCGTCGTGGCTCGCGCGGCGCGCCTCGCGTTGCACAGAAGGCGACGCCTCCGTCGGCGATCGGTAGTCTCCCTCGCGTGCGCGCCTGCACTGCGGCGGTCTCGTTGCTCCTCGCGTCGCTCGCGGCCACCACCGCGTGCGCCGATCCCGTCGCCGACGCCCTCGCCGCGCGGTGCTCCCGCGACGGGAGGCTCGACGGCGCCGCCGCGCGCGCGCTCGCCGACCCGTCGGGCTTCGACGCGCAAGCGCTCCGCGACGCCGCGTGGACCGCTGGGTTGCGCGCTCCCTCGGTGTACGCGCTGGTGCTACGCGGCGGCGACGCGGCCTCGACGGGCGACGCCGTCGCGCGATGGCTCGCGGGCCATGCCCACACGCCCTCTCTCTCTCGCTGCGCGCTCGCGGTGAACGGTGACACCACCGTGGTCGCGCTCGCGCCGCGCGTCGTGGAGGTGACCGACGCCCCGGCGCGCGACGGTCAACGCGCGTGGCACATCGCGCGCCCCGACGGCGCGAGCGAGGTCGCGCTCGTGGCCGTCTCTCCGCGCGGCGCGGTGCTGCGCGCGCAGGTGGACGCGGCGGGCATCGCCTCGCTCGCGGTCGACCCCAGTGAGCCGTGGACGCTGCAGGCCGTCGCGACCTTCGCATCGGGGCCGTCGCCGGTCGCCACGTGGGTCGAGGGTTACGCGCGCGGCGTGAGCGAGCGCGACGATGCCACCGAGGCGTGGAGCCTGCGGCAGGTGTTCGGGGCGATCAACGGGCTGCGACGCGGCGCGGGCGTGGCGACGCTGCGACGGGATCCGCTCCTCGACGAGATCGCGATGCGCCACGCGGAGCACCTGGCCGCGCGCGGTGTCATCGCGCACAGCCCCACCGAGGGCGTTTCGCCCGTGGAGCGCCTGCGCGAAGCGGGCGTGACGGCAGATCGCGTGGCCGAGAACCTCGCCCGTGGGCGCACCCTCGCGGAGGCGCATCGTCGCCTGACGCGCTCGCCCTCACATCGAGCCAATCTGCTCGATGAAGGACTCGACGCCATGGGCTTTGGGGTAGCCCGCCTCGAGGGGGTGATCTATCTCGTGGAGCTGTTCGCCGCGCGGCCCTCGATGAGCGCGCGCGGCGAGTGACGAATCAGGCCTGGGCCTGACCCGCGGTGAGCTTGTGCACGGCGGCGGCGAGGCGCGAGACCTTGCGCGACGCGGTGGCGCGGTGGAGCACGCCCTTGGCCACGGCGCCATCGATGGCGGCCACGGCGGGGCTGAGCGCAGCCTTGGCCGCGGTGGTGTTGCCGGAGTTGAGCGCTTCACGCACCTGCTTCACCAGCGTGCGAAACTCCGACTTGATGGAGCGGTTGCGTGCCGTGCGCTTGATACGCTGGCGGTTGCGCTTCTCGGCCGATGCATGGTTCGCCACGAAGAATCCTCCTGAGACAGACGGGGCGCGGAACCTACGCTCCACCGCGCGACGCTGTCAAGGACCACAGACCGCGCGCTCAGCGCGGCACGACGGGCGAGCGCTGGGGGTGCACCTCGACGCGCGTGAACACCTCGTCATCAATCCCGCCACTGGCGAGACCAACCTGCCGCGCGTGTACATCGGCGGCGATGCCCTGCACGGGCCGGCGACGGTCGTCCGCGCCATTGCCGACGCGCGCATGATCGCTGACAAC
>CAISKJ010001695.1 GCA_903885885.1 uncultured delta proteobacterium | reverse complement strand
TGTGCATCAACGGCCGCTGCGACAACGAGTGCCCCACCGCGCCGGTGCGCCAGACGCGCCCACCCCCGAGACCGCCGCGGGCCGTGCGCTCTTCGATCGCATCGGGTGCGGAGCCTGTCACACGCCCGCCCTGCACGGGCCGCGCGGGCTCATCCCCGCGTACTCCGACCTCCTCCTTCACGACATGGGCGCCGACCTCGCCGACGGCGTTCCGATGAAGCTCGCGACGGGCGTCGAGTTTCGCACGCAGCCCCTGTGGGGCGTGGCCGCGACGGGTCCGTGGCTCCACGACGGGCGCGCCGACACGCTCGACCAGGCCATCGTGTTGCACGGCGGCGAAGGGGCGCGCAGCCGCGACCAGTACCGCCTCCTCCCGGCCGCCGATCGCGCGCGGGTGGTGGCCTTCCTCGAGTCGCTCGGCGGGCGCGCGCAGCGCAGCGACGGGCTCCTCGCCCCCGACGCGCCCACCCCCGCGGCGGGCGCCTACGGCGGGCCCTTCGAAGCCCTCGACGCGGCCGCCGCCGCGCGCTTCGAACGCGGTCGTCGGGGCTTCGACAACGACTTCGCCTACCGCGCGGGGCTCGGCCCCAACTTCAACGGCGACTCGTGCCGCGCGTGCCACTTCGACCCCGTGCTCGGCGGCGCCGGTCCGCAGGGCGTCGACGTGACCCGCCAGGGCATCTACGACCCGCAGACGGGCGCGTACACCGAAGCCTCCTTCGGCACCATGGCGCACCGCCACGGCGCGCTCGACGGCAGGCCCCTGCTCGACCCGCGGAGCAACTTCTTCGAACTCCGGCAGACGCCGACGGCCCTCGGCCTCGGGCGCGTCGAGGCCATCCCCGACGCGGTGATCGTCGCGCTGGCCGACCCCGACGACGCGAACCACGACGGCGTGCGGGGGCGCGCGCGCACGCTCCCCGACGGTCGCCTCGGGCGCTTCGGGTGGAAGGCGGGCGTGCCCTCGATCCGCGAGTTCGTGCGCGACGCGATGAGCAACGAGCTCGGCGTGACGGTGCCCACCGTGCGCGGCGAGACCTTCGGCAACACGCGCGACGACGACGCCGTGGCCGACCCCGAGCTCAGCGCCGACGCCCTCGACGACGTGGCGTACTTCCTCCGCACCCTCGCGCCGCCGCCCCGCACGCGCCGCGACGCGACCGCGGAAGACGCCGGCGCGACGGTGTTCGCGCGCGTGGGCTGCGGCGCGTGCCACGTGCCCTCGCTCAACGACGCCGCGGGGCGCCCCGTGGCCCTCTACAGCGACCTCCTGCTCCACGACGTGGCCCCCGCGGGCGCGCGCGGCATCGCCGACGGCAGCGCGGGCGCCCGTGATTTCCGCACCGCGCCGCTGTGGGGCATCGCCCGGAGCGCGCCGTACATGCACGACGGCCGCGCCGCCACCGTCGATGCGGCCATCACCGCGCACGAGGGCGAGGCCGCGGCGTCGGTGCGCGCCACCTCGGCGCTCAGCGCGCAAGACCGCGCCGCGCTGGTCGCGTTTCTCTCGTCGCTGTAGTCACCCGAGCGCAGCGCGCGCTGTGTTAGCGTCGCGGCTCCCCCGCGTAGAGGAGCCCTGCGCCCCGGTGCACTGACCCGTCTGCCTTCACGACATTTCAAAACAACGTGAACGTGACGGAGAACCGCCATGAGGCTCGGGCTCATTTCCGACCTCCATGCCGACGCTGGCGCGCTCGAGCGCGCGCTCGACACGCTCGAGCGCCGCGGCGCCGACCGCGTCGTCTGCATGGGTGACATCGTAGAGAAGGGTGACGACGGCGACCGCGTCGTCGAGGTGCTGCAGTGGCACGCCGTCGCGTCGGTGCGCGGCAACCACGACGAGTCGGCGGTGCGCGCCGCGCGCGACGAGGGCGAGCGCGACCTCGCGCCGGAGAGCGTCGCGTGGCTCGACGCGCTCCCGGCGACGCGGCGCTACCGCTGGGAGGGCGAGCGCGTGTGGATCGCGCACGGGGCGCCCTCGCGCATCGACGAGTACGTGTTCGCCGACAAGGTGCCCAAGCGGCTGCGGCGCGAGCTGCGCGGCGTCGAGGCCGACGTGCTCCTGCTCGGGCACACGCACCGCCCCATGGTGGTGCGCCTCGGCGCCCTGTGGATCGTAAACCCGGGCTCGGTGACCGGCGCCCGCCCGCGCGACAGCCACACCTGCGCCACCCTCGACCTGCCCGGCTGCGCCGCGCGCTTCTACGACCTCGACGACGGCGCCGAGCGCGAGGTCGAGCCCATCGTGGTAGGCGCCGCCCACGACGCCACCGACGGGTGAACGACGCTCAGAAGCCGTAGCCGAGGTCGAGCGACACGTACGGGTTGGCGCGCGCGGCGTCGGGGTCGGTGTAGACCGCGCACGCGCTGCCATCGAGCGCAGAGGCCGCATCGGCGCACTGCGGATACTGCGCGCGGTCACCCATCGCGCGCAGGTCGGCGGGGTTGGTGAGCAGCCG
>CAISKJ010001694.1 GCA_903885885.1 uncultured delta proteobacterium | reverse complement strand
CATCGAGCAGAACTTCGGCCCGCACATGGAGCAGAAGTGCGACTGCTTGGAGCCCTCACCGGGCAGGGTCTCGTCGTGGAATTCCTGCGCGCGCTCGGGGTCGAGGCCGAGGTTGAACTGGTCGTCCCAGCGGAACTCGAAGCGCGCGCGGCTGAGGGCATCGTCGCGGTACTGGGCGCCGGGGTGGCCCTTGGCGAGGTCGGCCGCGTGGGCGGCGATCTTGTAGGCGATCACGCCGTCGCGCACGTCGTCTTTGTCGGGCAGGCCGAGGTGCTCCTTGGGGGTCACGTAGCAGAGCATCGCGGTGCCGAACCAGCCGATCATCGCCGCGCCGATGGCGCTGGTGATGTGGTCGTAGCCCGGGGCGATGTCGGTGGTGAGCGGACCGAGGGTGTAGAAGGGCGCCTCGGCGCACACCTCGAGCTGCTTCTTCACGTTCTCGTGAATGAGCTGCATCGGCACGTGGCCGGGCCCCTCGATCATCACCTGGACGTCGTGCCTCCACGCCTTGTGGGTGAGCTCGCCCAGCGTGGTGAGCTCGGCGAACTGCGCCTCGTCGTTGGCGTCGGCGATGGAGCCCGGGCGCAGCCCGTCGCCCAGCGAGAACGACACGTCGTAGGCCCGCATGATGTCGCAGAGCTCGTCGAAGTGCGTATAGAGGAAGTTCTCTTCGTGGTGGGCGAGGCACCAGCGCGCGAGAATGGAGCCGCCGCGCGACACGATGCCCGTCACGCGCTTCGCCGTGAGCGGGATGTACCGAAGCAGCACGCCCGCGTGGATGGTGAAGTAGTCGACGCCCTGCTCGGCCTGCTCGATGAGCGTGTCGCGGAAGAGCGCCCACGTGAGGTCTTCGGCCTTGCCGCCCACCTTCTCGAGCGCCTGGTAGATGGGCACGGTGCCGATGGGCACGGGGGCGTTGCGCACGATCCACTCGCGCGTCTCGTGGATGTTCCGGCCCGTCGAGAGGTCCATCACGGTGTCGGCGCCCCAGCGGATGGACCACACCATCTTCTCGACCTCGTCTTCGATGGTCGAGGCGACGGCGCTGTTGCCGATGTTGGCGTTGACCTTCACCCGGAAGTTGCGCCCGATGATCATGGGCTCGACCTCGGGGTGGTTGATGTTCGCGGGGATGATGGCCCTGCCGCGGGCCACCTCGTCGCGCACGAACTCCGGCGTGATCTTGCGGGGCATCACGGCGCCGAAGGCCTCGCCGCGGTGGTAGCCCTTCGCGGTGGCCTCCTCGACCTTCGCCTGCTCGCGCAGGGCGATGTACTCCATCTCGGGCGTGACCTCGCCGCGGCGGGCGTAGTGCATCTGCGTGACGGGCGCGGAGCCCTTCGCCCGCAGGGGCTTGCGCTCGCCGGGGAAGCGCAGCGCGTCGAGGGACGCGTCGCCGAGGCGATCGCGCCCGTACTGCGACGAGAGGCCCGGAAGCTCCTCGACGTCGCCGCGGGAGAGCACCCACGCGCGGCGATCGGTGGCGATGCCCTTGCGCAGGTCGATCTGGGCGGTCGGGTCGGTGTAGGGCCCGGAGGTGTCGTACACGGTGACGGGGGCGTTGGCGACGAGCTGCGAGGCGCCGTTGGGGCCCTTGGCGCGCGTCGGGGCGAGCGAGATTTCGCGCATCGGGACGCGCACCGACGGGTGCAGCTCACCCGTTGCGTAGACCTTGCGCGAGCCCGGGAGCGGACCGCACGTGATGCCCTGGAGACGCGCCGCGTCGACGCCCTGCTGCCGAGTGTTGGCCATAGGCGCGCGAACCTCGCGCGTGGCGCAGTCGGTGTCAACGGTCGCGCGCGGCGCTGGTGTACCGTGCGCGGGTTCGAGGGCGACGATCACACCCCTCGACGAA
The DNA here is from genome assembly GCA_903885885.1 of uncultured delta proteobacterium. GTDB lineage: Bacteria > Myxococcota_A > Polyangia > Polyangiales > CAISKJ01. Next base: position 1,526 of record CAISKJ010001694.1, on the reverse strand, counting down.
AGCGGAGCGTCGCATGACCACGGCCTACTGGTGCATTCTCGTTGCGGGCGTGTTGCCCTACCTCGCCACCATCACGGCGAAGGCGGGGGTGAAGTTCGACAACAACAACCCGCGCGATTGGCTCGCGAAGCAAGAGGGCTGGCGCCGCCGCGCCAACGCCGCGCAGGCGAACGGCTTCGAGACCTTTCCCCTCTTCGCCGCCTCGGTGGTGGTGGCCCACCTCGCGCACGCGCCGCAGGGGCGCGTCGACCAGCTCGCGATGGTGTTCATCGCCGCGCGCGTGGCGTACCTCGGCGCCTACCTCGCCGACGTGGCGCCGCTGCGCAGCCTCCTCTGGATGACGGGCCTCGGCTGTAGCATCGCGCTGTTCTTTCAGGGCGCGTAGCGCGCCTACGCGAGCGACGGCGCGAGGGCGGCGAAGAGCGCGCCTGCGTCGGCGCTCGCGGGCAGCCCCGCCCAGGTGATCACCGCGTCGGGGAGCGGTGCGCGGAGCTCGTCGCGCAGGGCCTCGACGGCCTCGCGGCGGGCGGCCTCGACGCGCGCGTTGGCGGCCGCGTCGAGCTGCGTGCGCATCCACGCGTAGACGCCCCACGAGAGGGCCGCGTGGCGCGTCTCGTCGTCGGCGATGACGCGCATCGCGGCGGCGAGCTCGGCGTCGCGCGCGTGCTCCGACTGCCACCACGCCACGAGGGCGCCGTAGGTCTCGCGCACGCAGCCCTCGACCGCGTTCTCGCGCGCGGCCGCTTCGAGCGAGCGCGGGCCTCGAGGGGCCACGGTGAAGGGCACCGGCGCGGCGCCGAAGCGCGCGGCGAAGCGTGCGGTGACGGCGGCGTGGTCGACCTCGTCGGCGCGCGCGCGGAGGGCCTCGGCGACGAGGGCCTCGGGCGCGCCCCACGCGCGGAGCTCGGCGGCCATGTGGTCGAAGGCCAGCACGGCGGCGCCCTCGAGGGCGGACACGTGCGCGAACCACGACCCGAGGCCGTCGCAGCCGACGTCGTCCCAGTGAAAGCCATCGGCGCGGCGACCGACGCCGCACGCGTAGTTGCAGCGCACGAGCGCGCCGACGCCGCCGTCGGGGACGCCCACCGTGCAGCTGTACGCGGGGAAGCTCATCCACGTGCCGCAGAGGCTGGTGCACTGCTCCATGGTGAAGGCGCCGCCGTCGCCGGGCGTGATGCCGGGCGGCAGACCGCACGCGAAGATGACGGCCTGATCGAAGCAGGGCGAGGTGGACGACTCGGGGCGCGCCGCGCAGCGGTCGACGTCGGCGGGCGGACCATCGACGACGGGCGCATCGGCGCTGGGGACGTCGTCGGGGGGCGCGTCCCAGGTCATGGGGACGTCGACGGGCGGAGCGTCGGCAGCCACGTCGGGGCCCGCGTCGCTGGTGGAGTTCGTGACGACGGAGCCGCACGCGGCGAGCGACGTGGCCGCGAGCCCGAGGGCGATGCGACGGAGGAGCAGTCGAAGCGAGTCGGCGTTCGCAGGGGTCATCGTGCTTCGGGTGTATCGCAACCGCCGTGCCT
>CAISKJ010001693.1 GCA_903885885.1 uncultured delta proteobacterium | reverse complement strand
GCGCGGCGGCGGCGCGTCGGAGAGCGCGCGGCCGAGCGACGTCGCGGCGCGGCCGAGCGAGGCGCCCAGCTCGGGGTAGCGCGCGCCGAGGCCCTGCAGCGCAGCGGCGACGGGCTCGCGCGCGCTCAGCGGAAGTGTGACCATCGTCACGATCGCGCATAGGCACGCCATCGCAGGGAGCACGCGGCGTACGGGCACGCCGCCGTCGACCTCGCGCAGGAGCGTGGCCAGCATGAAGGCGACCGCGAGGGGCGCGAGCGCGCAGGTGACCACGATGGCGAACAGCGCTGTCACCGTGGAGAGCACACGCTCGAGCACCACGAAGAGCAGCAGGGCGGTGACGACCTGCAGCGTGACGCTGACGCTCACCTCGGCGACGAGGCGACCGACGCTGCGGCGGCGCAGCGGGCGGAGTCGTCGCGGGGGTGAGACCTTGCCAGGCGGCATCGAGTGGCGATGGAGTCTCAGCGACGCGCAAACGTCAAGGTTGTGGACGGTGGAGCGCTACGGGGCGATGCGAAGGCCGGTGCCCGTCGCGGCCGCGCCCGCGCGCCGAAAGGCGTACGTGAGCCCCAGCGGGCCGGCGCCGCCCTGCATGCCGATGGAGGCGCCGCCGCCCGTCGCCCGCGAGCTCGCGCCCATCGCGCAGTAGTGAAACTCGACGGACCCGTCGTCGAGCACCCAGGCCTGAAACGTGATCGGCGGGTCGGTCGCGGACGCGAGCTGCACGTCGGTCCACTGCACCGCGAGGTGGCGGCGCGGCCCGTCGACGGCGCGCCATCGCATCGCGCGCGCGGCGTCGAGCGTGAACGACTCCCAGAAGGGCGCGAGCACGTTGGGCGGGAGCGAGACGCTGGGGAGCAGCCCCGGGCCCGGGGTCGAAGGGCCCGCCGTGATGGCCTCGGGCCAGAGCTCGAGATACCCCGCGGGCGAGGCCGTCCAGTGGCGCAGCGTCGCGCCGTACCAGGTGAACGGAAAGGGCAGCGGCAGCGAGCGTCGCTCCTCCTGCCCGATGACGCCGCGGGCCACCTCATAGCGCGTGGCGCCGGTCATGTCGTCGCAGCGGGCGACGATGGGCGTCGCGCGGTAGCGCTGGCGCCGCGTGGTCACCGCGAGCTCCAACGGTGCGTGGGCGAGCGCGACGCTGAGGCTCAGCGCGAGGATCAACGCTCGCGCTTCGGCGCCCGCGTTCGTCCATGCGAGCCGCGTCTCGGGCAACACGCTCTCCTCCGCGTGCGCGAGGCACTCCGCGCCGTCGCACGCGCCGATCAGCCGGAGCCGCACGGCGCCTTCGGCGCCCGGGGGCTTGCGCGCGCTCACGACGAGCTCGTCGCCCGCCTCGACGCGCACGGCGTAATAGAGCGCGCCCGACTCGTCCGCGGCGGCCCCGCACGCGCGCGTCGGCTCCGTCGCAAAGAGCGGCCGCTGGCCGCTGAGCGTGGCGCCGTCGACCACCCGCGTCGCCGTCGCGCACGCGCTGTTGGGCGCGACGGGCCCGATGCTCACCACGGAGTTCACGCGCGCGTCGACGGGGGTCGCGGGCGTCGCCAGCGCGACGATGAACGCGCGCGGCGCATCGCTCGCGTTCTCGTAGCGCAAGGCGCGCTCGGCTCCCACCGTCGTCGAGGTGGCGACGCACGCGGTCGCCGCGCAGTCATCGAGGAGCGCGTAGGCCACGGGCGCGGGCAGCGCGTGGCCCGTGAGCACGAGCGATTGACGCGCGGGCACCGTGACGCGGTAGTACGTCGCGCGCCACCCGACGCGCGCGAGGCACGCGGGTGCGGGTGCGAGCGAGCGCGCGGGCTCGTCGTACGCGCCCGCCCCGTCGACCAGCGCGACGGCGCCCGCGCAGGTGGCGTTGGGCGGCGGCGGCTCCACCCCGACGAGGAGCTGCGCCTCGCCCTGAAACGGAGCCGCGTCGGGCGAGAGCGCGAGGAGCACGTCGGCGTCGACGCCGTCGTTGACCCACGTCACGAAGGTGAGCCCCGCGGCCGGTGCGCTCGTGAGGCACGCGCCCGTGCAGGTGTAGAGCAGACGGATCGTGGCGCCCACGCGCATCGCGCTGAGGTCGAAGACCTGCGCCATGATGCGGTGCCCCGCGGGGACGCGCACGCGGTACCACAGCGCGGGGAGCGAGCCCGGCGCGCACGCGGGCGCCTCGCCGCCGAGGTCGAGCAGCGCGCTCAGCCCCGTCGACGAGGGCAGCGCAGCGGCCGTCGCGCAGGTGCGGTTCGTGGGCACGTCGGCGCGCTCGACGACCTCGCTCGCATCGAGCGCGTCGCTCACGGCGGTCGCGTCGCGCGTCGGCGACGGCGCGGCTTCGACGCATCCCAGGAAGGGCGCGCACACGAACACGGCGAGCCAGCGGTGCATCGCTGGAGCCTACACAAGTACGGCCGTTGTGAGAGGGGGGGGCGGGTGACGCGCGCCCGGCTCAGCGTGCGCGCGTCAAGTGGATCAGGGCACGCACGCGACGGGCGAGTCGCGGGCCACGAGGCTCGCGAGGCCGCCGCTGACGGCGAGGGTGGTGTACCCCGACGCGATGGAGCCGAAGGCGCCGTGCATCGGGCAGCCCCAGAACGCGCTGAAGCCCACGGTCACGGGGTGCGACGCGGCGACGCCCGTGAGGGTCGCCGCGCAGAAGTTGGTGGTGTTGGTGGTGAAGCCCGCGCCGAGCACGCTGGTGAAGGTCTCGGGCGTTCCGCGGCCCGAAACGAAGCCGCAGCACATGGTGCAACCCCACGACATGAAGAGGCTCGTGCGGCCGCCGTCGACGTTGCGGCCCATGCCCTTCAGCCAGTTGACGGAGTTCTGGTAGAGGAGCGGCGCCTGCCCGTCCTGGTGGTAGTCGGGGTCGCCCGTGAGGAGCACGATGCGCCCGCGCACCGCGGGCCCCCACGCGGCCAGGGTGTCTTGCGCGGTGCCGGAGTTGCTCTCGGTGGTGCCGCCGCAGTTGCCGCCGTCGATCCAGATGATGTCGTACTGGCCGAACTGCGCGGCGGTCATCGAGCGCCATATCGCGTCGCTCGCCACCGTCACCATGGTGCCCGCGGGGAACATCCCCGACCCGCGCGTGTTGCCCGGACCGTAGATGAGCACGCGCGCCGCGCCCGTGTAGCACCGCGCGCCGCACGTGCCGCCCGTGCACGCGCCGCCGCCCGCGCAGACCACGCCGCACGCGCCGCAGTTGGTGCTCGAGCTCGTGGTGTTGACCTCGCAGCCGTCCGTCGCCACCGCGTTGCAGTCGCCGAAGCCGTTGGCGATCGTACACACGGTGCCGCAGCCGCCGCAGTTCGCGGTGTCCGAGCCGATGTTCACCTCGCACCCGTCGACGGGGTTGCGGTTGCAGTCGGCGAAGCCCGCGTTGCAGGTGAAGCCGCAGGTGCCCGCGCCGCAGGTCGCCGTCGCGTTCGCGCGCGCGGGGCACACCGTGCCGCAAGCGCCGCAGTTGCGCGGATCGGTGGCGGTGCTGGTGCAGCTCCCGGAGCAGTTGGTGAGGCCCGCCGCGCAGGTGACCACGCAGCTGCCCGCCGAGCACACGGTGCCCGACGCGCACACGGTGGTGCACGACCCGCAGCGCGCGCTGTCGCTCTGCAGGTCGCGGCACACGCCCGCGCAGTTGGTCTGCCCCGTCGGGCACACGAGGGTGCACACGCGCGCCACGCAGGTCTGACCGCTGGGGCACACGGTGCCGCAGCCGCCGCAGTTGAGGCGGTCGTTGATGAGGTCGCGGCAGGTGCCCGTGCAGTCGGTGAGGCCCGCGCCGCACGTCGTGGTGCACGCGCTGCGAGAGCACACCTGGCCGGGCATGCAGCGGGTGCCGCAGGTGCCGCAGTTGTTGAGGTCGCTCGTGAGGTCGCGGCACACGCCGTCGCAGGCCATGAGCCCGCCGCCGCACGAGACCACGCAGCGGCCCGCGACGCACAGCTCGCCGGACCCGCAGGCGTTGCCGCACATGCCGCAGCCCTCGCGGTCGCTCGTGAGGTCGCGGCAGATGCCGCCGCACTGGGTGAAGCCCGCGCCGCACATCGTCTGGCAGACGCCGCGCACGCAGAACTGGCCCAGCGCGCAGGTGGTGCCGCAGGCGCCGCAGTTGCGCACGTCGTTGGTGGTGTTGCCGCACATCTCACCGCCGCCGGAGGGGCCCGCGTCGGCGCCCGGCGTAGGGCACTGCACCAGGAGCTCGGCGCACTGGATCCGGCAGACGCCGCCCTGGCACGAGTACCCGTCCATGCAGGTGTTGCCGCACGCGCCGCAGTCGGTGCGGTCGGTCATGAGCTCGGCGCAGTAGCGCGGGGCGCCCGCGTCCATGCCGCCGGCGCCGCCCGCGCACTCGGTCGCCGTGCCCGTGCACATGAACGTGCAGGCTCCGCCCGAGCACACCTGGTCGCGCGCGCACGCGTTGCCGCAGGCGCCGCAGTGGGCGCGGTCGGTCTGCGTCGACACGCAGCGCAGCGAGGCGCCGCCGGGGACGGCGCAGCGCGTCTCCGTCGCGGTGCACGCGGGCACGCACGCGCCGGTCTGACAGACCTCGCCGGTCGCGCACGCGTTGCATCACGCGCCGCAGCTCTCGCGGTCGGCGCGCGGGTCGGTACATCGACCGTTGCAGGCCTGGAGCGGCGACGGACACACCAGCGCGGCGTCGGGCGTGTCAGAGGCGACGTCGGCCTTCACGGTCGCGTCGGGGGGCAGGGTTGCCACCGACGACCGCGGTGCCATCGCAGCCGGTCAGGGCCAGCAGCGCGAGCGCGGTCGCGGCGAGAAAGATTTTTTGAACAGCTTATGGGTATCGGACTACCTCCACGATCAAAGGTGCAGCCGAGGTACATTTTGCGGCCGAAGCACTGTCACCGCGGGCGCGGTTTCCTCCGCACGGCACCACGTTCACCGTGCGCCTCGCAGGTCGGGGTTAACCCGTCGCGCCGCGGACGCGTGGTTGCCCCCGCGGCGGGCCTTCGACTACGTTCCGCGCGCGATGCCGCACGGACATCTGGCGTTGATCCTCCACGCGCACCTCCCGTTCGTGCGTCACCCCGAGCACCGGGACCACCTCGAGGAGCGCTGGCTCTTCGAAGCCCTCGCGGGCTCTTACCTCCCGCTCGTCGCGGCGCTGCAGCGCCTCGCGCGCGACCGCGTCCCCTGCCGCCTCACCCTGTCGCTGTCGCCCACGCTCGTCGAGATGCTCTGCGACCCGCTCCTGCGCGAGCGCTTCGATCAGCACCTCGGCCGCATGGATCGCCTCGGCGCCCGCGAGTTCGCCCGCACCGCGGGCACGGCCTTCAGCGCCCCGGCGCGGCTCCACATCGACCGCGTGCGCGCCCTCCGCGCCCAGTGGCAAGACCTCGGTGGCGACGCCATCGCGCCCCTCGTCGAGCTCGCCCGCGCCGGCACCATCGACCTCTGGACGAGCGCCGCCACGCACGCGTTCCTCCCCTCCCTCGCGCACCACCCCGGCGTCGTGAACGCCCAGGTCGCCGCGGGCCTCGACGCCTTTCGCCGCGCCACGGGCCTCGCGCCCGCGGGCTTCTGGCTCCCCGAGTGCGGCTACGCGCGCGGCCTCGACGCCGTGCTCACGCGCCACGGCGTGGCCTGCACCGCCCTCGAAACGCACGCGCTCCTCTACGCCGACCGACGACCCCGCGCGCCCGGCGCCGCGCCCGTGGTCACCCCCGCGGGCCTCGCGTGCTTCGGCCGCGACGTGGCCTCCGGGCGCCAGGTGTGGAGCCGCGACGAGGGCTACCCCGGCGACCCCGCGTACCTCGAGTTTCACCGCGACCTCGGCTACGAGGGCGACCTCGCGTCGGTGGCCGAGTTCCTCGCCGCCGACGGCTCGCGGCAGCCCACGGGCTTCAAGTATCACCGCGTCACCGGCCCCGTGGAGCCAAAGCTCCCCTACGAGCCCGCGAAGGCCCGCGAGCGCGCCCGCGCCCACGCCGCGCACTTCGTCGCCGCCCGCGCCGCGCACCTCGCGTGGCTCGCGCCGCGCGTCGAGGGTGCGCCCCCCGTCGTGGTCGCCCCCTACGACTGCGAGCTCTTCGGCCACTGGTGGTTCGAAGGCGTGCACTTTCTCGAAGCGGTGTTTCGCGAGCTCGCGGCCACGCCGTCGGTGTCGCCCGTCACGCCCGCCGAGTACCTCGCGCGCTGGCCCACCCACGACGCCGTCACGCCCGAAGAGAGCACCTGGGGCGACGGCGGCTACGCGAGCGTGTGGCTGCACCCCACCAACGCGTGGATGCTCCGCCACGTCGACCACGCATGCGCGGAGATGGTGTCCCTCGCGCGCTCACACCGCGGCGCCGACGGCATCACGGGCCGCGCCGCGCGCCAGGCCGCGCGCGAGCTGCTCCTCCTCCCCGCGTCCGACTATCCGTTTCTCATGCGCACCGGTGCGGCGCCGCACTATGCGCGCGCACGCTTCGACGCCCACCTCGCACGCTTCTCGCGCCTCGCGGCG
>CAISKJ010001692.1 GCA_903885885.1 uncultured delta proteobacterium | reverse complement strand
GCGCGAGCGCGAGCGGGAGCAGCGCGATCACGAGCGGCCCGAGCGCGCTGAACTCGATGAAGACTCTGCGCCACGGGGGCGCCGTGAAGACCCCGCCCGCGAAGAGGGGGCGGCACTCGGCGATCGCGGCCATCCACGGGTCGCGCGTGAGGAGCCAGTCGAGCACGCCTGCCACGAGCTCGCGACGCAGCGCGGGGAACAGCGCCAGCGCCAGCGTCAGGGGCGCCGCCACGCGCCACGTCGCCGCCCACGCGCGACGCGTCGCGCGCGCTGCGAGCGAGGCGCGCTCGATCGTCGCAGCGTGCGTGGCCGCGGTGAGGAGCGCGGCCGCCGCGGCGAGAAGCAGCGGCTGCATGAGCGAGAGCTGCAGGTGATGAAACCACTGCCCGTGCGCGCGCACCCACGGGAGCGACAGGAGCACGAGGAGCGCAGCCCCCGACGCGTACGCGAGCGCGCCGCCGCCGAGCCAGCGCGACCCCTCGGGCAGCGGCCGCGCCTCGACGACGAGCGACACGGCGAGCGCGGCCGCGACGAGGGCGTGCGTGGCCATCGTGCCGGAGAAGAGGTACGTCATCGAGGCGAGGAGGGCGCCGCCCGCGAGCTCCCACCGCAGGGGAGACCACGCGCGGCGAGCGGTGACCCACAGCAGCGCGAGGAGCGGCGCCAGGCTCTCGATCATGTGGTGGTCGACGGCGCCCACCTGGGTGATGTGCACCGAGGTGGGGAGCGCGGCGGCGAACACGAGCGCGGCCAGCGCGACGGGCGCGCGGCGCTCGGGCGCGGGCTCGAGCCGCGCCGCGGTGAGCGAGGCGAGGGCTGCGGTGAGCGCGCCCACGAAGACGGGCACCCACGCGATGACGACCGGCGCGCGCGGCGAAGCGCGCGTGAGCCCGAGCAGGCGCGGTGGGAGGGCCAGGAGCTGGTCGAAGCCGGGCCCCCACGTGGGGATGGCCCCGCGCGGCCACGCGAGCCACGGGTCGCGCAGCGGCACCGTCGGAAAGTGATCGAGCGTGAGCAGCGCGCGGCGCAGGTGGTAGTAGCAGTCGGTGTCGGTGACGAAGACCTCGTCACCGATGAACACCGCGCCCTGCGCGCGCGCCCGGAGCCACACCGAGAGGGCGATCCCCGCGACGCTCGCGGCGGCGATCAGGCCTCGTCGTAGCGGGGGTGAAATACCAGCCGTGGTGGGCACCAGAGGATCTCAACCTTGCGTGCGCGCCGACGATACAGAGCCTGACCCTCGGAGCTGATCCGGCGCGCTGCGGTTTGCGAATCTGCCCAGAATGAGCGTGATTCTGCGAGGAGCGGACGCTATCAGAGATCGAGATTCGACGGGGTTACGAATCGGCGCGGAGCCGCGCGCGTGGCGCTACGCGAGGTCGGCGGGGTGCGGGCGGTACACGGCCTCGAGGCGCACCAGCTCGAGCACCGCCGCGCGCGCCACCGGCGCAGCGACGCCTCGCTGGGCGAGGGCCTGCACGAGGTCGCCGACCCGAAACGGCGCGAGCTGACGCTCGAGCGCGAGGAGGGCGAGGGCGACGGGGCCGTTGGCGATCGGGAGGGGGTCGCGGCTCCGGACGTGAAGCGCGAGGCCCTCGACGCGCTCGCGATCGCGCAGGTTGCGGCGCTCGACGCGCAGTGATGCGTCGGGGTTCCACGCGAGGGGCTCGTCGTCGCGCACGTTGCCGTCGAGGGGCGCGCGGGGCGCGTTGCCGGCGCGCGCGAGCACGACCTCGAGCCGCGGCCGCCACGTGAGCGAGTCGACGAGCGCATCGCGACGCTCGGGCGGCAGGGCCGCGACGAGCTCGCGCAGGGGACCGTCGGGCACGAGGGCCGCGGCGTCCCAGTCGGCGGGCTCGACCCAGCGCAGGCGCGTGAGGCCCGCCCGCTCGATGAGTGCAAAGAGGCCGGGCACGTCGTAGCTGGTCTCGTGCACGTTGAGGTAGCGGTCGACGAACTCGACGTCGCTGACGGCGCGCATGTCGCTCCACGGACCCGCGGTGAGCGCCGCGCTCTCGGCGGTGGCGACGAGCGCGCGCCCGATGCGCAGGCGCTCTTCGAGCGGGAGGTCGCGCGGCGCGACCGCGTCGATGGCGCGCACGGCCCGGTAGAGGGCCTCGCGGCCGTGGCGGCCGTAGACCATGAGCGAGATCACACCGTGCGGCGCGAGCACGTTGGCGAGGCGCGTGAGGCCCTCGACGGGGTCCGAGAGGTGGTGCACGACGCCCGACGAGATGATCACGTCGAAGCCGCCGTCGGGCACGGCGAGGCCTTCGAGCGACATGAGGTCGACCTCGGCGATGCGCACGTTCTTGAGGGCGCGGCGCTCGGTCTCGGCGCGCGCTTCGGCGAGGGCCGCGCCGCACAGATCGATGCCGAGAAACTCTACGTCGGGCTGCAGCGAGGCCGCGCCGATGAGGCCGACGCCGCGCCCGCAGCCGGCGTCGAGCACCCGGAGCGGACGCCCCGGCGGCCGTGCGCGCGCGCCATAGGAGAGGAGCACCCGCGCGTCGTTGCCCTGACGCATCGTCGGAGCACCCGACGGGTACGGAAACGCGGTGTACATCGCTCGCACCGCTTCGGTGATGGCATCCATGGCCCACGATACAGTTGCAACCGCCGCCACCCGTCAAGCTGAAGTTGCGCCTCGGCGCGCCCGCGTGGCGCCGGCGTCGAGCAAGGTAGACAGCCGCGCCCTGGAGGGACCATGCTCGGCGGTCAAGAGGAGGATCAGCGACCTACATGAGCAACGCAGGCAGCGGTCCGCGCGCGGCGCGGCAACAGACGCTCTTCTCGTACTTCGACGTGAACCATGACGGCGTGATCGACGTGAGCGATTTCGTCGCGATCACGCAGCGCGCGTCGAGCTTTCTCCCGGTCGGCGCGCCGCCCGCGGAGGAGGTGCTGCACGCGGCGCGGCTGCGCTTCTCGTGGTTTCGCAAGGCCGACACGGATGCCGACCGCAGGGTGAGCGCCGACGAGTGGATGGCCCACTGCGCGAAGGAGTTCGCGGGCGAAGGGCTCTCGGGCGAGGCCGAGGCCTTCGCGCGCGTTCTTCCGCACGCTCGACATCGATCAAGACGCCGCGATCGATTTCGGCGACTACGCCCTCGCGCACCTCGCCTACGGGCGCAACCCCACGCTCGAGGCGCTCTACGCGGGCTTTCGCGCGCTCGACGCGAACGGGAGCAGCCGGGTCACGCTGCCCGAGTTTCTCGCCGCCTACACGCGCTTCGTCGCGAGCGACGCCGACGAAGTTCCCGCTCTCCTCGTCGGCTGAAACAGACCGCAACGCACGCATCTCTCGGTGGCCGCGGCGCTGGGCCCTGGCGCGACGGGGCTTCGGCCCCCGCGCTGCGGTGCTCCCGGCGTCGTCGTCGCGCTAGCGCCCGTGCGCATGGCGTTTCGAGGCCATCGTCCGCTGCTGTTCGACGAGCGGACAGACCTTGTCTGGCGCCCGAACTTCACTGCCCGCGCTGCGGCGCCCTACGATCGGCACCGTCGCTGCGAACGTCTCAAACACCTTCCCCCGAAGGTGTTTGAGAATGGAGCCACCCATCGGATTTGAACCGACGACCTGCGGTTTACGAATCCGCCCGAGATTCGCGCGATTCATCGGGAAACCAAGGGTGTCAGCGTTTGAGATTCGTAAGGGTTACGAATCGAAGGGTTACGAGTTGGCGTGCGCCTCGGTGCATCCAGCACCCTGCTGGCGGTCTGAATCAGTCGTAATCGTTTTGTTGACGGATCTCTCAGCTGTAATCAATTTGTTGGTCGCATAATGAAACCTTCGGCCCTCGAAGCACCGATGAATCAATTCTTCCCGCGGGCCTCGGAGGCGCTGTGAGCGACAGGCCGCTGGGGTACGCGGCGCTGATCGTCCGCTTCGGTCTGCCAGACCTCGGGCTCGCGCACGCCTCCTACCTGCGCCCCTCGGGCGTGATGGTGAAGGAGCAGGGCGCCGACGGCGCAGAGCGCGTCTACTACCCCCGAGCGTACGACCCCGGCGACCGCACGATCGACCAGCTCGTGTTCGCGCTCAAGTACGATGGGGTCGATCTACGTGTGCTTCGCGCCGTGCTCGCCGCGATGCCCGAGGCCGAGCTCGTCGATGCGGTCATCGCGCAGCCCACCGGCCAGTATGTGCGCCGGCTGTGGTTCCTCTACGAGTGGCTGCTCGGGCGCTCGCTGCGCGCGCCGGACCTCACGCAAGGTAACTACGTGCCCCTGCTCGACCCGGCGAACTACGTGGTCGGTCCGTCGTACAGGAGCCGCCGACATCGCATCGCCGTCAACGCGCTCGGCCCCGCCGCGCTGTGCCCGGTCGTGCGTCGCACGCCGAGGCTCGCCGAGCAGATCGCCGAGGCTCCCGCGCTCGAAGGGCGGGCCACGGCGTTCATCGAGACCGTGCCCCCGGCGATCCTCTGGCGGGCTACGGCGTACCTCTACGACAAGGAGACGCGATCGAGCTACGCGATCGAGCGTGAGACCCCGCGCGAGGGGCGCGTCGAGCGCTTCGTCGGCGTGCTGCGCGACGCGTGGAAGGGGCGCACCCTCTCGCGTGAGGTGCTCGTCGAGGTGCAGAACGCGATCGTCGAGGCGGCCTACGCCGAGCACTGTGAGCGCACGGAGCAGAACTGGGTCGGGCGCATCGGGCCTCGCTTCGAAGAAGAGGTGTTCCTCGTGGCGCCAACGCCGGAGGCGCTGCCGGGGCTGCTCGACGCGTGGATCGAGCTGGCCAACCATCTCACACGCCGCGACGACAACCCCGTCGACCCCGTCGTGGGCGCGGCGGTGGTGTCGTTCCTGTTCGTGTACCTGCACCCGTTCAATGACGGCAACGGGCGCATTCATCGGTAGCTGCTGCACTGGGCGCTGGCGCGACGCGGCTTCGGCCCGCGCGACGTGGTGCTCCCGGTGTCGGCGGCCATTCTGCACGATGCTGGCCGCTACGACGCCGTGCTGGAGTCGCTCTCGCGCCCGATGCGCGCGCACGTGCGGACGGAGTTTCAAGGCCATCGCCTGGTGGTGCTCGACGACCACGCGGACCTGTTTCGGCACCTCGACTTCACCGCCCACGCGGAGGCGCTCCACGACTGGCTGGCCCGCGCGGTCGATCGCGAGATGCGGGAGGAGGTCGAGTTCCTCGCCCGCTTCGATCGCGCGGTGGAGGGGCTCCGCGCCGTGCGCGAGATGCCCGATCGCAAGGAGCGCCTCTTCGTGCAATTCGTCGTGCAGAACCGCGGGAGGCTCTCGCAGCGCACGCGCGCGCAGTTTGCCGAGGTCTCCGACGATGAGCTCGCGACGATGGAGCTCGCCGTGTGTGAGGCGTTCGAACTGGACGGGGAAGGGCGCGGATGACCCGTTGGCCACGTCGCGTCCACCGAGGTCGCGGAGGCAGATGGCAACGAGGGATCGCGCTCGTCGCGTCCCGCGCTGTGACTTACGAATCACTGCTGAATCTGGCGTACCGCAACGACGCTCGGCGACCTTCGAGCCGCACACGTTGGACACGAAAACAGCGGGTTTTGCGCGGATTCGACGCGTCTCCGCTCGACGCGCGGCGGTTTCCTGGACTGCCACTCAACCGCCGCGAGCGGACGTTGGGCGAGTCAACGAACGCCTTGAACACAAGGTGTTTCGAGTGATTGGCTGCCGCGTGACGATTGCCCTGTAAAGGCCTCGTCGCGTTGTCGCCATCGCTACAAACCTCTCAAACACCTTCCCCCGAAGGTGTTTGAGAATGGAGCCACCCATCGGATTTGAACCGACGACCTGCGGTTTACGAAACCGCTGCTCTACCCCTGAGCTAGGGTGGCGAAGGGAGCCGGACTTCTAACACACTCAGCGAGGAGCGCAAGTACCTTGTGTGCATTTGGAGAAGATATAGCGTGGCCGCCCAGATGATCGACCTCCGCTCCGACACCGTGACCCGCCCGACCCCCGAGATGCGCCGCGCCATGACCGACGCCGAGGTCGGCGACGACGTCTTCGATGAAGACCCGACGACGCAGCTGCTCCAGCGTGAGGTCGCCGCGCTGCTCGGCAAGGAGGCTGCGCTGTTCGTCCCGTCGGGCACCATGGCCAACCAGATTGCCTTGCTGGTGCACGCGCGCCCGGGCGACGAGGTGGTCGTGAGCGAGGGCGCGCACTGCGCCTGGTACGAGTCGGGCGCCGCGGCCGCGTGGGCCGGCGTGCAGTGCGTCGTCGCAGGCAGCGGGCCGATGTTCTCGGTCGACGACCTCGACGCCGCCGTGAAGCCGCGCGTGTACTACTACCCTCGCACGAGCCTCGTCGCCCTCGAGAACACCCACAACCGCGGCGGCGGCAAGGTGCTCCCGCAGGCGCTCGTCGTCGACGTCGCTGCGCGGGCGCGCGCGCACGGCCTCGCGGTGCACCTCGACGGCGCGCGGCTCTTCAACGCCGCGGTCGCGTCGGGGCGCTCGCTGCGCGAGCTCGCGGCGCCCGCCGACACCGTGTCCGTGTGCCTCTCGAAGGGCCTCGGCGCGCCCGTCGGCTCGCTGCTCGCGGGCGACGCCGCGCGCATCGGGGCCGCCCATCGCTTTCGCAAGATGCTCGGCGGGGGAATGCGCCAGGTGGGCGTGCTCGCGGCCGCGGGCCTCTACGCGCTCCGCCATCACAGCGCGCGCCTCGCCGACGACCACCGCAACGCGAGCCTCTTCGCCGAGCGCGCGGCGCGCAGCGCATCGTTGCAGGTGCTCGCGCCCGAGACCAACATCGTGATGGTCGACGTACCCGGCGCGGCCGCGGAGCGACCCGCCGAGCGCCTCGCCGCGCGCGCGAAGGAGGCCGGCGTGCTGCTGTCGGTGTTCGGTCCGCGGCGGCTCCGCGCGGTGACCCACCTCGACGTGTCGAGCGATGAGTGCGCGCGCGCCGCCGACGTGCTCGTTGCCCTCGCAGACGGCTGACACCGTGCGCTGGCTACGCTCGCTCGCGTGCGCCGCCGCCCTCGC
>CAISKJ010001691.1 GCA_903885885.1 uncultured delta proteobacterium | reverse complement strand
GCGAGGGCGGCGGCGCGCTCTCCATCGACACCGGCGACGCGCGGTACGTGCGCTACTTCGGCCTCGTGAAGCGACGCCTCGACCGGCTCATCGGCGAGGCCTTTCCCCACGAAGACGCGCTGCAGCTTCGGCAGGGCACGGTGATCGTCACCTTCGTCATCGAGCGCGACGGCCGCGTGCGCGACGTGGCCATCGTGCGACGCAGCGGCGTGCCCGCCTACGACGCCAACGCGCGCGCGGCCCTCGCAACGACGCGCATGCCGCCCATTCCCGCAGAGATCACGGGCCCGCGCCTCGCCGTTCGCGCGCCCCTCGAGTTTCTCAACCCCGTGGTGCGCTGAAGGGCGCTTCTACTCCGCGCGGCCGAGGGCCACGAGGCGGTTCGCGCCGCCGTCGGGCGAGGTCTCGAGGCGCAGGTGCGTGAAGGGGCCGCGCGCCGCGCTGGCATCGACGGTGAGCTTCGCGCCCGCGAGGTGCTTCACGCGCGTGCGCGGCACCACCTCGACCCACGCGTCGTCGTGCGGGAGCGCCGCGCCCTCCGCCGCGCGCGCGCCCAGCACGCGCAGCGCGACGGGGTTGTTGAGCACGAAGTACGTAAAGTCGACCTCGATGCGCTCCACGGTGCCCGCGCGCCCGAGCGCGACGACCACGTAGTCGAAGTGGTCGGGGCCGCGGCTGCGGCTCGTCTCCCAGCCGTCGCCCATGCTCGCGGGCGCTGCGTCGGCGAGGAGCTGCTGGCTGTGCCCGTAGCGGTTGTTGCTCGTGGCCACCACCTTCGCGCCGAGGCCCTCGCTCGCGAGGTTGACCACGGCGTCGGCCGCGGTCGCCGCCCAGCGCGCCGCGATCGCTTCGTCCGACGGGCCGTGGCGCTCGGTGTCGCCGCCGCGCGGAATGGCCGCCGCGTGGCGCACGCGCCGTGCGGTCTCGTCGCCGGGGTCGACGCTCGCGGGGGCGCGCTGCGCGTAGCACCGCAGGCGCGCGATGCCGCCGTCGGGGTGGTTCGCGAGGAGCACGTGCGTCCACGCCTCGGTGAGGCCTCGCGGGGTGCGAAACACGTTGTGCGCGTGGCCGTCGAGGGCGGTGAGCGCGAGCAGCTCGACCCAGCGCGCGTCGTCGCGGGCGGGCGCCTCGCCGGGGGCTGCGCAGAGGGCATACACGGCGCCGCGCTCGGCGTGGTTGCCGTCGTGCCAGTGCGTGTCGACGTCGACGGTGCCGATGGGACCCGGCGCGCCCAGCGCGAGCACGGCCCAGTCGGGCGCGTCGGGGTTGTGGCGCCGCGTCTCCCACGAGTCGAACTCCTGGCCCTTGCCCGGAATGAACACCCCGAAGCGAAACTCGGGCGCGCGCGTGGCGAGGAGGTTCTCCGCGGGCGCGAAGCCCTCGTCGGAGCATGCGAGCACGCGCCCACCGGGCACGCGGTCGAAGACGTCGTCGTTCATGCGCAGGGTTTCTAACCGCCCGCTCGCGCGAGGTACACCGCGAAGAGGGCGTTGCCGCGCCGGGCGATCGTCGGCACGATGCGCGCGCTCTCTCGCAGGTACGGAGGTGTCGCGGTGTCGTACTCTCGTCGCAGCTTTCTCTCGTCGGTGGTGGGCGCGGCGGCCGCGCAGCTCGGGTGCATCGCCGATCGGCCCGCGAGCGCCCGCGTCACGCCGCGCACGCGCGCCGTGCGACAGGTCGTCGACGCGCAGCCCACCGTCGAGGGCGCGGGCGTGCACCTCCGTCGCACGCTGGGCTCGCGGGCGCTGCCGATGCTCGATCCGTTTCTGCTCCTCGACGAGGTGCACTCCGATCGACCCGAAGACTATGCGCCGGGCTTTCCCACGCACCCGCACCGGGGCTTCGAAACCGTCACCTACGTGCTCGACGGCGCCTTCGAGCACCGCGACAGCAGCGGCAACCACGGCCGCCTCGCCACCGGCAGCGCCCAGTGGATGACCGCGGGCCGCGGCATTCTGCACTCCGAGATGCCCGGCCAGACCGCGGGCGGCATGTGGATGTTTCAGTTCTGGGTCAACCTCCCGCGCGCCTCGAAGTGGGTGGCCCCGCGGTACCAGGACATCGCGCCCGACCGCATCGTCGAGGCCCGCGTCGACGACGCCCACGTGCGCCTCGTGGCGGGCGAGCTCGCGGGTCGCCACGGGCCCGTCGAGGGCATCGTGACGGCGCCGCAGATGCTCGACCTGCGCTTCGATGCGCGGGGCCGCTGCGCCGTGCCCGTCACGCCCGGGCACAACGCCTTCGCGTACGTGATCGAGGGGCGCGTGAAGCTCGGGCTCGACGAGGTCCCGCTGCGCGCGGGGCAGCTCGCGGTGCTCGGCGACGGCGACCGCGTGGTGGCCAGCACCGACGGCGCGGGCCGCGCGCTGCTCGTGTCGGCGCGGCCCCTCAACGAGCCCGTGGCGCGCCGCGGGCCCTTCGTGATGAACACCGACGAAGAGATTCAGCAGGCCTTCGACGACTACCGCAGCGGGCGCCTCGTGCAGCTCTGAAGGGCTACTGCGCGGGGACGAGAATCGCGGCGACGCGGCCGAGGGCGGCGATGTCGAGCACGTCGTCTTCGAACGCGGGCACCACGATGTGCCTGCGAATCGAGGCCATCTCGCGGCGCGCGCGGGTGACCTCGGCGCCGTCGCGGCGGGCCCACACGGTGGCGTCGCGCCACGCGCGGGTGTAGGCCGCGGCGAGGTCTTGCGAGGGCTCGATGTTCGCGTCGCGCAAGAGGCCCGCGACGCGGTCGACGGAGGGCGGCGCCACGTCGTCGGCGAGGCGCACGCGGTTTACGACGAGGCCCTCGGCGTTCATTCCGCTGGCCTGCAGGCGCTCGAGAAAGAACATCGCCTCGCCCACGGCCATCGGGTCGGGCGAGGTGACGAGCACGAAGGCCACGTCGCGCCCCATCATGGTCTCGCGCACGCGGCTCGCGCGGTCTTTGAAGCCGCCGAAGAGCGATTGAATGTCGCTGAGAAACTCGGCCACCTGCGTAAGAAACTCGATGCCCGTGAAGGCCCCGAGGCCCGAGAGCACCTTCTCCATCGCCTTGGAGACGAGGTTGAACGACAGCTTGCCCGTCTTCTCGAAGGCCGACACAAAGGCCCGAATCGCGGGCGAGTCCATCGCGCCGATCATCTTGTCGGGGGCGTCGAGAAAATCGAGCGCGTTCGACGTGGGCGGCGTATCGAGAATGATGAGGTCGTAGCGCGGGTCGTCTTTGAGGGCGTAGAGCTTCTCCATCGCCATGTACTC
>CAISKJ010001690.1 GCA_903885885.1 uncultured delta proteobacterium | reverse complement strand
TGGTATGGGCCTGTGAGTTATTGTGCGCCTGTCCTGGCCATATAGGAAACGTGGGAGAAATGAGTGCAAGAGAGAGGCGGCATACTTGGGATCCCAGACTTACTGGGAGCCAAAGTAGTGGCAATATCCAAGGAGAGGTCAGGAAGCTCTCCATCCTCCCTCAATGCTCGAAAACTAGTCAATCTCTTTTTATCCTAACACCCCTAGTAAAACACAGCCCAGCACTATCGCCCACATCAAAGTCCATCAAGAAGAACAGCGCGAGGGCAAGGCCGCCGAGACGCTGGCCGAGCGCGCGGGGCGCATCAACCGCATGCTCACCACCACGTCGCTCAAGTTCATGGACGTGGCGCGGCGCGCCGAGGTGGTGGAGCACTACCTCTCGGAGCTGTCGTCGCTGAGCGAGGCCATCGCGTCGGCGTGCGGGCCCCTCGTCGAGGCGGGGCTCCGCGCCATGCTGGCGAAGGCCATCGTGGCGGTGCGCGCGCAGGCCAACGCGTCGGTGCGCGAGCAGAAGGCCGGCGTGCGGTACATCGCCCGGCTGCGCGTGCTCGGCGAGCTGTCGAGCGCCCACGAGGGCGGCATGACGAGCACCTTTCTCGCCGAGGGCGGCGCGCCCGGCAAGAAGCTCGTGGTGAAGCTCCTGCGGTGGGAGAAGTTCCGCGGCACCTCGGCCGAGCTCGCGCGCGCCATGTTCGAAGGCGAGATGGAGCGCCTCGCGGGCGTGGTGCACCCCAACATCGTGAGCATCATCGACGCCGGCGTCGTCGACGAGGGCGCGTACATCGCGCTCGAGTACATCCCCGGCGCCTCGCTCGAGACGCTGCTGCGCAAGCTCGGCCGCGTCGAGCTCCGCGCCCTCGGCCCCATGGTGCGCGACGTGGCGCGCGCCCTCGCGTGGCTCCACGCGCGCAAGATCATTCACCGCGACATCAAGCCCGGCAACATCATCGTGCAGCTCGACCTCGCGCCCGACGCCCCGCTCGACGCGCGGGTGTGGTCGACGGCCGAGGTGGTGCGCGCGGTGCTCATCGATTTCGGCGTCGCCACCGAGCTCACGCGCCTCGGCTCCAACGAGGGCGTCACGGGCACGCCGGGCTACATCGCCCCCGAGATCGCGCGCGGCTTGAACCTCTTCGGGCCCCCCGTCGACATGTACGCCATGGGCGTCGTGATCTTCGAGATGCTCACGGGCTTCAACCCCTTTCTCGAAGGCGATCCGCAGCTCAACGCCGTGCTCGTGCGCCACGGGTCGATGGCCATCCCGTGGCAGAAGCTCCCCCCCGAGGCGCAGGCCCGGCCCGACCTCGTGCAGCTGCTCGCCGAGACCACGCGCATCGACCCGCGCATGCGCCCCACCATGAAAGACTTTCTCGCCCGCTGGTCGAAATCGCTCGGCCTCGGCGCGTGACAGAATACGTCAGGGCAATGCGAGCGCCATCGCCTGCGCGGGCAGCGCGACCTGCAGCGTGGCGGTGACCGCCCCCGCCTCGCGCCGCGCCCCGTAGGAGAAGCGCGCGGGCGCAACGCCGCGCAGGCCCAGGGCGCCCAGGTCGACGGCCCCCGCCACGCTCGCGCGCAGGTCGCCGAGCAG
>CAISKJ010001689.1 GCA_903885885.1 uncultured delta proteobacterium | reverse complement strand
GGCCGCGAGGGCCTCATCGAAGGCGCGGTCGATGCGCGCGGTGAAGGCCGCGAGGTCGCCGCGGCGCAGGGCGCGGCGCACGGCGGGGGCGAGGGCCGCGGGGGCCGACGGGACCGCGACGCGGAGGGCCGCGAGGTAGGGGCTGCGCTGGCCCGTGGCGAGGTCGTGGGCGGCGCCGAAGAGGTCGTTGGTGAGCTGGAGGCCCACGCCGAGGCGCGCGACGCACGCGCGCAGTTGGGCCACGCGGGAGGGGTGCCCGGCGCGCAGCGCGACGGCCGCGAGGCACACGGTGATCGGGTGGTACTTGTGTCCCTGGAGGGCGATGGCGTCGTCGGTCCACTCCGCGGAGGGGGATGCGCGCAGCGCGTGGTCGTAGAGCGAGGCCTCGGAGAAGTCTTCGACGAGCGCGGCGTTGACGGCGAGAAAGTGCGCCGCGTCGCCCGAGGCCTCGGCGAGGAGGTGCGTGGCGCGGGCGATGAGGGCGTGCTCGAGGTACGCGAGGCGGCGGTCGGCGCCCTCGTCGACGCGGTCGTCTTGCGCGCGCACGGCGAAGTACCAGCAGAGGAGGGCCTCGCCCACGGGGGCGCCCCAGCGGTCGCGCTGGCGGGGCGCGGCGAGGCTCTCGAGGGCCCACGCGAGGAGCGCGAAGGCGGGGCTCCCGCGGGGGCCGACGAAGTGCTCCGCCGCGCGCGTCGCGAGGGGAGCGCCCTGGAGCCACGCGACGCGCACGCCGTCGAGGAGGGCCGCGAGCGACGGCTCGAGCGCGGCGGACCACGCGGTGAAGCGCGCGAGCGCGGCGTCGAGGAGGCGCGTCGCGAGGTCGGTGGCGGGCATCGGCGCGGACGATACGTAGCGCCGCGGCCGCGCGTCTACCGCGGGCTCAGAGGGCGTACACGAAGGCCGCCTGGGGCCACGCGAGGTAGCGCTCGGTGATGGCACCCTGGGGGACGCGGTCGCCGTCGACGTAGCGCGCGGCCATGGCCTCGGCGGCGGCGCGGTCGTTGGTGGCCTTGAGGCGCACCACGCGCTCCATGAGGTGCTGGCACGCGTCGGGCAACCGGTTGAAATCAATGGAGAATGCGCCGTGGTGGGCGCCGTCGGCGGCCGGCGCGTCGGGGCTCCAGGTGAGGGCGCCCTCGTCCATGAGGAAGCCCACCTGCACGGCGGCGAGCTGGCTGTACGCCTTGCGCTGCCCGCCCGGGGTGTACATGCCCGCGGCGATGTGCCCGAAGGCCCACGCGATGGAGTCGACGTACACGCGCCGCGCGACGGCGTCGTCGATGAGGTTGCGCCCGCGCAGCCACCCGACGAAGTAGAGGGCGCCGCTCTGGGCCTTGAGCTCCTCGAGCATCGAGGCCATGGCGCCGCCGAAGGCCTCGTCGGCGGTGCGACCCGCGTGGCGGTACTCGTGCGAGGGCCCGAGGTTGTGCGTCGCCTCGTGCAGAATGGTCGAGAGGAGCGACACCGAGGCGTCGTCGGAGAGCTCGCCGAGGGCGCTCGCCGCGAGCACGGCCGCGGCCTTGGCGCGTTGGCGCGCGAGGCTGTCGGCGTCGGTGTAGAGGTTGCTCATCGCGACGGTGCGACCGCGCCCCTCGGCCACCACGGGGCCCCAGTTGGGGAGGCTCTGCCCCACGGTGGCGCCGAAGGCGTCGCGGTCGTCGCCGGCGTTGATGGCGATGTCGATGAAGTCGGGCATGTGAAACGACACCGCGCGGGCCGTGTACGACCCGTTCGAGAGCGCGGCGAGGGCGCGCTCCATGTCGGCCTGCAGGGGCGTGAGGCGCTCCTGCCAGGCGAGCGACGCGCGGTTGATGAGCGCGAGCGTGAGGTGAAAGCCCGCCTTCTGGCTGCAGGGCTCCCAGTAGGTCTCGTCGGGCGCGACGCGGAGGTACCAGCGCGAGTTGCGGGCGCTCATGCGCGACCAGGCCTCGTCGGCGGCGACCCAGTCGTTGGTTTCGAAGGACCGCGCGGCGGCGCGGAGGTAGGCCACGAGGGCCGCCTCGTCGGGGTCGGTCATCGCGTCGGCGGCGGCGGTGAGCTCGCGCGCGATGGCGCCCATCGGCTCGGCCCAGGCCTGCGTGTAGGGCACGGCGGAGAGCGTTCCGTGGTCGTCGCGCACGACGGTGAAGGGGCTGAGGAGCGCCGTCGCGTCGGGCCGCGCCTCGAGCGCGCGGCAGAAGTTGTCGGCGCCCTGGAGGCCTTCGGGGTACACGCCCACGGGGGCGCGCGGCGCGCCGGGGAGGGCCGAGCACGTGGGCGCTCGCTCGGTCTGCGCGCCCATGCAGCGCGGGCCCCAGTTGCGGCGAAAGAGGGCCCGGCTCGCGGCGTCGACGTCGGCGGTGCGGGGGCTCAGCGCGCGCATCCCCGACTGGAGCGCGTAGAGCGCGTCGACGCGCTCGGCGACGGAGAGCATGCGCCGCGCGAAATCGCGGTGCACCGGCGGGAGGGCGTCGACGTCGGTCTCGACGAGGGTGGGCGCGGCGTGGTCGAGCTCGGCGCGCACGAGGCGCGATCGCTCGTCGGCGGGGGCGGGCGCGTCGGCCTCGGCGCGGATGCGCGCGAGGGCGGCGTCGAAGGCGGGGGTGAAGCGACCGTCGCGCGTCCACGCCTCGTAGGTGGCGTAGAAGCGCAGCGCGCGCACCTCGTCGGGGTCGGGGGCGCCGTTGCCGTTGCCGTCGCTCGCCCAGAAGAGCGGAAGGTCGAGGCGCATCGCGAGCTGGTTGAAGCGCAGGCGCGAGAGCGCGCCGACGCGTGCGGGCGCGACGGGGGCGGGGCGCTGCGCGGTGCAGGCTGCGACGAGGGCGATGGGCGCGAGGCGCGGTGCGAAGCGCATGAGGGCGGCGACGTTAGCAGACGTTCTAGATCGCCAGCGCGCCGTGATACGGTGCGCGCCGATGGTGCCGGGAGACGAGATCGCGGGTCGCTTCGTGCTCGACGAGGTGACCAACGCGGGGAGCTACAGCACGCTCTGTCGCGCGCACGACCGCGCCACCAACGAGCCCGTGGCGCTCAAGTTCATGGGGGGCCTCGACGGGTCCGACCTCGTGCGCTTCTCGCGCGAGGCGCGGCTCCTGGCCGAGCAGCATCACCCGGGCATTGTGCGCTACATCGCCCACGGGGTGACGCCGCAGGGCTCGCCCTGGCTCGCGATGGAGTGGCTCGAGGGCGAGACCCTCGCCGACCGCCTCGACCGCGGGGCGATGCCCTTCGACGACGCGCTCCTCGTGGCCTCGCACGTCGCCTCGGCGCTCGCCGAGCTGCACCGCCTGGGCGTGGTGCACCGCGACATCAAGCCCGCCAACCTCTTCTTGCCCGCGGGCGATGTGAACCGCATCAAGGTGCTCGACCTGGGCATCGCGCGGGTGCCCACGCTCACGCGCCGAAGCTCGACGCGCATCGGCACCATTCTGGGTACGCCTGGCTTCATGGCGCCCGAGCAGGTGCGCGGCGCGGCGGAGATCGATGCGCGCGCCGACGTGTTCGCCCTCGGGTGCGTGCTCTACGAGGCCCTCACGGGGCGCCCGGCGATCGAGGGCGACAGCGTCGAAGCGCTCCTCGGGCGCACGCTGCTCGAAGACGCTCCGCGCGTGCGCGACGCGCTCCCGGCGGTGCACCCCGCGCTCGACGAGCTGGTGGCCCGCATGGTGGCGCGCGACCCCGTCGACCGCCT
>CAISKJ010001688.1 GCA_903885885.1 uncultured delta proteobacterium | reverse complement strand
GCACGTCGTCGTCGTTGTCGTCGGGCACGAAGCCCTCGACGGCCTCGACGCGAATGTGCGCGAAGCCCGCCTTCCACAAGAGGGTGGTGATGTCGTCTTCGTTCATGCGAACGCCGACGAAGCGAATGGAGAGGATCTCGAGCAGCCGCGTGAGCTCGCCCCAGTCGGTGTCGCGCGTGAGGATGAGCTTGCGCACGCCGTCGCGAAAGAGCTTGAGCGCCAGGGAGCGCTCGCGGTCGCGCTCGAGGTACACCGCCTCGTTGTCGAGCATGAGCTCGAAGGGGCGCACGGTGAGCTCCATGTCGCCGTGGGCGTTGAAGAAGCGCTCGAAGGTGGCGCGCACGTCTTCGATGAAGCCGCGCACGGCGGCGTTGCCCGGGTCGTAGATGAGGTACGACCGCGAGGCCTTGGCCAGCGCGCGGATGCCGTCGCCCGCGAGGCGCGTGCGCTCCGACGAGCCGAGGCGGGCCTCGCCCTCGTCGTCGCCGCCGGGGAGGCGCGACGCCCGCTGCGGCACCATCGAGCCGCGGCCCGGCGGGGCCGTCGGGCGCTGCGGCACCATCGAGGCGCGCGCGTCTTGCGGCGCGGGCGCGGAGGAGGGTCGAGGCGGAGGCTTGTTCGAGTCCATGGCGTCTTACCGGTGAGGCGCGCGATGCCGATCGTCGCCCGCGGCGTGTCGGCGGCCCTCGTGCGCCGACTCTACACGAAGCCGCAGGGGCGTTTCGCCTTTCGCGCGAGGGTGGCGCTACGCGAGATTCGAAGGTGGCTGTTGACGCTCCGAAAACGCCCGTCTAGATAGGTCGCCGAATCGTCGCGCGTGACACTCTCTCTGCCTGTCGGGCGCGCTGACACGGAAAGAAGCCGAGAACTCCCCCATGGCGACCTACATCACCGAGGACTGCATCAACTGCGGCGCTTGCGAGCCCGAGTGCCCCAACGAGGCGATCAGCGAGGGCGACGAGATCTACGTGATCGACCCCGAGCTGTGCACCGAGTGTGTGGGCTTCTACGATCACGAGGCCTGCCAGGCGGTGTGCCCCGTCGAGTGCTGCCTCCCCGATCCCAAGCACCCCGAGAAGGAAGACGCGCTCCTCGCGCGCGCCGTGAAGCTCCACCCCGACGACAAGGAGCTTTCGAAGAAGGTCGGCGCGAACAACTTCCCCTCGCGCTTCCGCAAGTAGCCCACCGCGCGCGGCGAACGGTGCGCCTCCCCCTCCCTTCGCTCGCGCTCGTGGCGCTGGGCTCCGTCGGCTGCGCCACGGCGTCGCCCATGCTCGCCCCCGCCCGCGTGATGCGCGACGGCAAGGTCGCCGTCGACCTCGGCTCGGCCTACAGCGCCCCCGCGTGGGCGCCCTCCCTCGACGACGCGCAGTCCGCCAACGCCGACGCCTCCACGGTGCTCCGCGCCGCCGTCGCGCACGGCGCCACGCCCCCCGGTCTGGTCACCTACGTGGCCGGTCGCGGCGGCTTCGGCCACAGCGCCGAAGGCTCCATCGCGCTCATCGGCCGCGTGGTGCGCATCGGCGCGCGGCGGGAGTTTCTCTCGCGCGCGGGGTACACCCTCACCGGGGGCCTCGCGGGGCGCTTCGCGTTCATTTCGGGCGCCTACGAGGCCGCCACGCCGGGGCTCACCGTCGACACCTCGCGCCTCTACGGCGGCGACCTCTCGCTCGTGCTCGGGTACACGCGCCGCGACGTGTACGACCTCTGGGTGGGCGTGCGCAGCGGGTACCTCTTCAACGACGCGTCGATCACCCTCGCGCGCTCGGCCACCATGCCCGACGCCCGCGCGTACTCACTGGGCGCGCACCGCATCGAGGTGGGCCTCGACCTGGGCATGCGCATCGCCTTCGGCCACTTCGGCGCCGCGGTGGAGCTCGAGACGGTGTTCGCCTACGCCTTCGGTGATGCGACGTGGTCCGGCGGCACCACATCGCAGAACGCCGTCGCCCTCTCGCTCGTGCCCGCGGCCGCGGTGTCGTACCAGTTCTGAGCGCCCCCTCACGCGTAGCGCGCGAGCGCGGCGTCGAGGTCGGCGAAGGTGAGGGGCTTCGAGAGCGTCGCGTTCATGCCGCAGGTGAGGCATCGCTCGAGCTCGTCGGGGAGCGCCGACGCCGTGAGCGCCACGATGGGCACGCGCCCCGCGTCGCCCGGCAGCGCGCGGATGGCCTGCGTCGCCGCGAAGCCGTCCATGATGGGCATTTGACAGTCCATGAGCACGAGGTGGTAGCCCCCGCGGGCGGCGGCCTCGACGGCGGCGGCGCCGTCGTTCACCGCGTCGTAGGGGCGCCCGAGCTGTTCGAGCATGGAGCCCACCACCATCTGATTGATGAGGTTGTCTTCGACCACCAGCACACGCTTCGACCCGACCACCGTGGGCGAAGGGAGCGACGGGCGCTCTGGCGTCGCGGCCGCGCCCGGTGACGACACCACCAGGAGCGGGAGCGACACTTCGAAGTAGCTCCCGACGCCCGGGGTAGACTCGACGCGCACGTCGCCGCCCATGCGCGCGCAGAGCTGACGGCACAGGGCGAGGCCGAGGCCGGTGCCGCCGAAGCGCCGCGTGGTGCTCGCGTCGCCCTGCGCGAAGGGTTCGAAGAGCCGCCGGAGGGCGTCGGCGCCCATGCCGATGCCCGTGTCGCGCACGCTCACGATGAGCCCGTCGCGCCAGCGCACCTCGACCGTCACGCTCCCCGCGTCGGTGAACTTCACCGCGTTGGCGACGAGGTTCATGAGCACCTGGCGCACCCGCAGCGGGTCGCCCGCGAGGCGCTCGGGCACGTCGGGGTCGCACGCGGCCGTCAGCGTGACGCCCTTCTGCGCGGCGAGGGGCGCGAAGAGGGCGGCCACCTCGTCGACGAGCGCGCGCGGCGCCATGGGCACGGCCTCGAGCGCGAGGTGACCCGACTCGATGCGCGTGAGGTCGAGCAGGTCGTCGATGAGCGAGACGAGCACCTCGCCGCTGTGGCGAATCACCTCGACCTGGCGCGCGCGCGCACCGTCGAGGGGCGACCGCGCGAGGAGCTCGGCCATGCCGATGACGCCGTTGAGGGGCGTGCGCAGCTCGTGGCTCACGTTGGCGAGAAAGAGCGACCGCGCGCGGCCCGCGGCCTCGGCCTCGGCGATGGCCTTCGCCCGCACCCGCTCGGAGAGCTGCGCGATCTGCAGCGTCGAGAGCACGAAGAGCACGAAGCTCACCACGGGGCGCACGGTGCCCACGGGCTCGGGCGCGTCGGAGAGGCTCCACCCCAGCTGGTGCATCGTCGCCATGGAGCACCCGAGCGTCGCCGCGACGCCCGCTGCGATCACCGCGTCGCGCCAGCCGAGCAGGAGGGTGGCGAGCATGGGCAGCAGCGAGAGCCAGTACATGAACCCCACGGGGAGCTCGCGGGTCTGCATGCCCAGGCTCGCGAGGAACAAGCCGAAGAGGGCGAGCTGTAGCCGCACGAGCGTCTCGATCGAGATGCGCGTGCGCAGGAGCGCCAGAAAGGGCACGTTGACCAGCGCCGAGAAGGCCAGCACCGCCGCCACGAGCCAGTGGCGCTCGCGCAGCGACACGACGGCCACCAGCGAGGCGGCGGCCCCGGTGATGAGCCCGTTGCCCACGAGCATGTGCACCCTGAACGATGCCTGCAACTCGAGGGGCTGTGTCGGGCGCAGCCACCGAACGAGGCGAAAGAACGGTGTAGTGCCCGGCAGCTCGGAGGTCGTCATCGCGGGAGGCGTCCGTCGCGCAGGGTGCGACGAGGGGAGGTGCCGCGTCAACGGCCTCGCCGAGGGCGCGACGCTCGGATATACGTCGCCTCGAACGATGGACGACGCGACGAGCCTGGTGGGGCGCTTCGACGACATCGCGCGCGCGCGCCCCGACGCCGTGGCCCTCGTCTCGTCGGAGGGGCAGTGCTCGTACGGCGAGCTCCGCGGGCGCGCCACGGTTCTCGCGCGCGTGCTGCGGGCGCGCGGCGTCGGGCGCGAGACCCCCGTGGGCGTGTGCGTGCCGCGGTCGCTCTCGTCGATGGTGGCGGTGGTGGGGGTGCTCCTCGCGGGGGGCGCGTACGTTCCCATCGACCCGGCGTACCCCGACGCGCGGCAGCGCGTGATGGCCTCCGACGCGGGCCTCGCCGTGACCGTCGTCGACCGTCGCGTGGCGCCCTCCGCGGCGTGGTGGTCGCGCGATACGCTCGTCGACCTCGCCGACCTCGATGACACCGACGCGGGGGAGTTCTCACCGAGCGAGGCGTCGCCCGGCGACCTGTTGAACATTCTCTACACGTCGGGGAGCACGGGCACGCCGAAGGGCGTGTGCGGCACGCACGGCGCGATGCTCAACCGACTGCGATGGGCGTGGGAGGTGCTGCCCTTCGCCGCGGGAGAGGTCATCGCCCACCGTAGTGCGTTGAGCTTCGTCGACGCGGGGCCCGAGATGCTCTCGGGGCTCCTCGCGGGCGTGCCCACCGCGGTGGTGCTCCCGCACGAGGTGAGCGACCTGGGGCGCTTCGTGACGGCGCTCCGTGGGCAGGGTGTGACGCGCGTCACGGTGGTGCCGTCGATCCTCGCGGCGCTGGTGCGCTCGGCGGGCGATCTGGGCCGCGCGCTGCCCGCGCTCCGCACGTGGATCACCAGCGGCGAGGAGCTCACGCTCCCTCGCTTGAAGGCCTTTCGTGCCTCCCACCGTACAGCCACCCTCGTGAACCTCTATGGTTCGACGGAGCTCACGGGCGACGCCACCTGCGCGGTGTTCTCTCCCGACACGGCGTTGTCGGAAGAGGGTGTCTCCATGGGCACATCGATGGCGGGGGCCGAGCTCTTCGTGCACGATGAAGCGGGGCGCCCCGCGGCCGAGGGCGAGCTGCTCGTCGGGGGCCCGGTGCTCGCGCGCGGCTACCACCAGCGCCCGATGGACGAGGCCGCCCGCTTCGTCTCGCACCCCACGCGCCCCGGAGCGCGGGTGTTTCGCACGGGAGACCTCGTGCGGCGCCGCCACGACGGAGCGCTCGTGTGGCTGGGGCGCGTCGACAACCTCGTGAAGGTTCGCGGGGTGCGCGTCGAGCTCGAAGAGGTCGAGCGGTGCCTGCGCGCGGGCTGCGACCTCGCGGGCGACGTGGCCGTGGTGCGCGCGGGCGATCAGCTGGTTGCGTGCGTGACGCCCGCTGACGCCGACGTCGACGCGGTGCGCGCCGCGGCTGCGCGACTTCTGCCCGCCGCGATGGTGCCCGCGCGCGTGGTGGCGATCGACGCGCTCCCGCTCTCGCCCAACGGCAAGTGCGACCGTCGCGCGCTCACGGCCCTGTGCGCCGAGGCGCGCCGTACGATCGCCGCGGAGCGCCTCCCGCGGGGCGACACCGAGCGCGCGGTGGCGGCCGTGTGGCGCGCGCTCCTGCGGCGCGACGACGTGGCGCGCGACGACACCTTCGCCGCGCTCGGCGGCGACTCGCTCACGCTCGCCGAGGCGATGCTCGCGTACGAGCGACTCCCGGTGGGAGGACGCGTGACGATGGGCCTCGCCCGCGACGGCGCGCTCGAGGCCGTGGCCCGCGCGCTCGACGGCGACGAGGCGCATGTGAAACCTCGCTTCGAAGAGGCGATCGCGCTGAGCCCGCTCGGCGACGAGGGGGCGCGCGACCCGGCGGTGGTGGCGCTCTTCGTCGAGGCGTCGATGGACGCGGCGATCGGCGTCGCCACCGAGCTCCCCATCGGAATGGACGCCGCGCGCGCCCGCGCCTACATCGCCGCGCGCGAGGGCGTGGTGATTCGCGTGAACGGCGAGCCCGCGGGGGCGGGGTGCCTGCAGCGCCATCCCAACGTGGGCGAAGGCGTGAGCGCGCCGCCGGGGAGTGTGCAGCTCGACGAGTGGATTCTCCCGCGCTGGCGGGGCAAAGGGATTCTCTCCGAGGCGGGCGTGTGGCCGCTCCTCGCCGACTGGATGGCCGCGCGCTTCGACCACGAGGTGAGCGTGGTGTGGGAAGACCACGCGGCGATGCTCGCCATCTTGCGCGCGCGGGGCTACACGCGCCTCGGGCGGAGCTACTGGACGAGCGCCCCCGACGGCGACGGCACCGCGGGGTACTGCGAGGTGTGGCTCTACGACCTGCGCGCGCGCCGCCAGGCCGCGCGCTGACTACATCGCCGCGGGCACGCCGTCGTGCCACGAGGGCCGCGCGATGTGGCGCCGCTCGAGGAGGGCCCGCACGATGAACGCGCCGGGGCCCTCGGTGTCGGCCGCGGCGAGGGTGGGCTGCGGCACCGTGAGGGCCCAGGCGAAGGCCTCGCGGGCCTCGCGATCCCAGCGGTCCCAGGTGGCGTGGGGGTCGGAGGGCTCGAGGGTTCCGCGGCACGCGGGGGCGCCGCACGTACACGCGAAGGGCTCGACGGTGTGCGCGAGGCCGTACTCGCAGGTGATGTGCTCGCCCGGGAGCAGGTCGCGGCGGGCGATCTCGAGCAGGGTGCCCACGCTCACCGTGGAGGCGTCGCACGCGTGGTTCATGTACCGACCATGATCCCAGCAGAGGAGCATGTCGTCGCTCGCGTCGAGGTACGCGTAGCGCCGCACCTGCGTCTGGAGCACCGGCGGGAGCGCCGCCACGCGCGCCGGGCTGAGCACCTGGTCGAGCGCGTCGCGCACCCACACCACCGAGCCCCGCGGAATGAGCCGCGTGGCGAACACGCCGTAGCCCACGCGCGCGTCGACGAGCCGCAGCTCGGTGTCGGGGTGAATCATGGCGCGAAGGGGTAGCTCCCCTGCTTTTCGCGCGTCAAGGCGCGCGGTGCGTTGACCTTCGGAGCGCCCTTCGGTACTGGCAAATCGGGTATGGACGGTGGCAAGGCCGGGGCGGAGGGTGTGTGGCTTCCGACGCCGGGCGTCGACGCGGCGGCGCGCGCGTCGGTCGAGCGTGCGTTTCGCGAGCGCGTCGAGCGCCGGTCGCGCGGCGACGGCGAGTCGGGCGTGTTCGCGGTGCGCCCCATCGCGGCGGGGGCAGTGCTCATTCACCGCTGGCACGACGAGTACTACCAGGGCATGGCGGGCTGGTGCCTCTACGCCGTGGACGACATCGAGGCCATGGTAGCGCCGCACCGCGCGGCCGTGATGCGCTACGGGCTCGACCACGATTTCGGCTTCATCTACGGGCCCGCCGAGGGGGTGGCGCCCGTCACGCTCGACAACTTCATCAACCACGCGTGCGAGCCGACGCTGGGCTACGACGGCGCGGGCAACGTGGTGTCGCGGCGCGACCTCGCGGTGGGCCATGAGCTCACCCTCGACTACGGCGGCTTCGTGGTGAACTACGACGAGCCCTTCGTATGTGCGTGCGGCGCGGCCGCGTGCCGTCGGCGCGTGACCCGCCACGACTGGCGCGCCCTCGCGCGCTCGCCGGGCAGCGTCGCGCCCTTCGTGCGACGGCGCTTCGCGGCGGAGTGACCTTCGCTACTGCGAGAGGTCGGGCCGCACGGGCGCCACCGCGGGCTGCGTGAGCCGGTCGACGGGGAAGAAGATCAGCGCGAGCAGCACGAGCACGAAGGCCGCGACGACGGCGATGGGCACCGCGGCCTTGCGCCAGGGGCTCTCGGTGTCTTCGACCTCGGCGATGCGCGCCACGGGGTTGTGCGCGAGGCGCCAGGCGCGCACGAGCTCGTCGGCGAAGAGGTTCATGTCACTGTGGCGCAGCGAGGGGCGCTCGGCGAGGGCCTTGCGCAGCGCGACCTTGTAGGTGTCGTGCATCGAGGGCCCGGGGTCGCTAAACCACGAGTCGGTGCGGCCCGACTGCATCACCGTGGGAAGAAACATGGGCTTGAGCGAGCGCCCCACGAGGAGCTCGTACACAATGGCCGCGGTGGCGAACACGTCGGTCTGCGCCGTGGGGGGGCTTCGCGCGAAAGAGCTCGGGCGCGCGGTAGAGGTCGGCCAGCTCTGGGGCCGGCGGCGCCGCCTCGCGGTACTCGACGCGCTGATTGGCGTAACAGTAGAAGTTCTCGGGCACGAGGCGCTCGCCGAGCACCACACCGCCGCGGTGCAGGTCGCGCACGCAGCCCGCGACGTTGATGGCGACGGCCTCGACCACGCGCGGGTCGGGGTGCGACTTGAGCCCGTTGAGCAGCGCCCGCAGCGTGCACGGGAGCAGCGTGACCTGCGCGAACACCGAGGCCTCGGCGGGCTCGTCGTCGGGCGAGGCGAAGGCCAGCGGCGCGAGCGGCGTGGAGGGCGGCGGTGGTGCGGCGACGGGCGGTGGTGCGGCGACGGGCGGCGGTGGTGCGGCGACGGGCGGCGGTGGTGCGGCGACGGGCGGCGGTGGTGCGGCGACGGGCGGCGGTGGTG
>CAISKJ010001687.1 GCA_903885885.1 uncultured delta proteobacterium | reverse complement strand
GGCCCTCACCCCGCCCCGCTCCCACGACGAACGCGGGCGCGGGTGCCTCGACGGTTCAGACGGCGGATGCGCGAGGGGCCAGCCGTGCAACCACGGCGCCACGAGCAACTCGGCGCCGCGCGCGCGCAGCGCGAGGAGCACGTCGCGCTCCAGCGGCGTGAGGCGGTCGACGCCGTCGAGCGCGAGGAGGCCGCCCACGGTCTCACCCGAGCGCGCGAGCGCGGCGAGCACGCGGCGCAGCCTTGC
Source organism: uncultured delta proteobacterium (assembly GCA_903885885.1). Taxonomy (GTDB): domain Bacteria; phylum Myxococcota_A; class Polyangia; order Polyangiales; genus CAISKJ01. Next base: position 1,387 of record CAISKJ010001687.1, on the reverse strand, counting down.
GATGGTGTCGAGCGACGAGGTGGCGAGCAGCGAGGCCTCGAGCTCCATGAGCACGTCGCCCAGGAGCTCAACGTGCGACGCGACGAGCGAGGCCGCGCCAGGCGCGAGCGCGGGCCCGTCGGGCGGGAGCGCGGCGCCGTCCCACCCGTGCGCGCGCAGCCGGTCAATCACTGGGAGCAGCGCGAGGGCCGTGCGAAACGTGCCCGCGGCGCCGTCGCCCGACAGCACCACGGCGCGCGACGCGAGGCAGCGCTCGACGGCGCCCGCGCGGTCGTGCTCCGTGGGGCTGCGCGCGAACGCGAGGCCGAGGCGCGCGTCGAGCGCGTGGGCGAGCTCGTCGACGTTGACGAAGCGCGCGAAGGCGCCGCCCCGCTCGGCGAGCTGTCTTTCGATCGCGCGTCGGGCGCCGTCGCGCGGGCACAGCACCCACGCGGGGGCGCCGAAGCGGGCCGCCTGCAGCCGGGCGACGACCTGCGCGCGCCACACGCGCTCACGCTCGGGAGAGAACGACGACATCAGCGCATCTCGCTCAGGGGTTCGAGAGGCCCGACGCGACGGCGCCGCGCACGTGCGCCATCCACGCCTCGCGGCTCGCGAACGCCTCGCGGCGCGCGGGCGGGTGCACCGTGACGCGCACACGCTCGCCGAAGTGCAGGTCGGTGGTGCGCGCGGGCAAGATGCGGCAGGTGCCGTCGATGCTGATCGGGAGCACGGGCACGTGCGCCTCTTCGGCGAGCACGAAGCCGCCCTTCTTGAAGGGCCCGAGGTGGCCGTCGGGGCTGCGCGTGCCCTCGGGGGCGATCCACACGCTCACGCCGCTGTCGAAGAGGGTGCGCGCGTACGCGAGGCTCGCGACGGCGCGCGCGCGGTTCTCGCGGTCGACCTCGACGAACTCGCCCGCGCGCATCGCGCCGCCGAAGATGGGAATGCGAAACAGCTCCTTCTTGGCCACCATGCGCACGCTGCCCGGGAGCAGCTGGTAGAGCACGGGCACGTCGTAGAGCGACTGGTGGTTCGACATCACCACGCAGGGGGTGAAGCCCTCGAGGTTGGCGCCACCGAGGAGCTCGACGCGCACGCCCACGTCGTCGACGAGCCTGCGCGACCACCACGCGATGCGGTCGTCGCACACGTCGCGACGCACGCGACCGACCGCAGCCTCGAGCACCGTCGGCGCGCACACCTTGAGCGTCCACGCCGCGGCGCGCACCATCGTTCGAACGCGCGCATCCATTGAAGAGACCTTCGCTATATCACGCCCGGGCGCGCAATCAGAACGGCGACACGGGCGCGAGGGGCGTCTCGTCGGGCGGCTCATCGAGGGGCACCAACGCCCCCGGCGGAGCCTTCGTCGAGATCGGAAGAGCGTCGTGTAGGGAAAGAGTGT
>CAISKJ010001686.1 GCA_903885885.1 uncultured delta proteobacterium | reverse complement strand
GATCATCTGGCGCCCGCGCCGCGCGAGCACGGCGCCCGCCTCGGTGGCCCCGACGCCCTGCCGCGTGCGGTCGAGCAGCGCCACGCCGGCGCGCGCCTCGAGCGCGTCGACGCGGCGGCGCACCGTCGCCCGCGGCATGCTCGAGCTCCGCTAGGCCCCGAGAAACGACCCCGTCTCGACCACGGCCAGAAAGGCCCGAAGCTCCTCGAGATCCATGAAGGGAGCCTACCGTGCGAGGGTCGCCGCGAGCACGAGCTGCGCGCCGAAGTAGAGGGGCCAGCCCCAGAGCTGGTTGTTGTACTCGGTGACCACGAAGCGGTCGCGCGCCACCGAGAGGTCGGAGAGGTAGAAGCTCACGGCGCCCAGTGCGATGCAGGCATTTCCGTGCAGGGCGACGGTGCCGAAGGCGAGCGACACCATGGCGGTGATCACGGCCATGTAGGCCATGACGGGCGCCTTCATGGCCGCGGGCACGTGGGGCATGAGCCACCGCCCCACGAGCGCGAGCGGCGCGCAGAGCAGGGCCCCCGTGACGAGGGTCGTGGGCCACGCGACGCCGCGCGTGACGAAGGCCACGGCGAAGGCCACGTGGCCCAGGAGAAAGGCCCCGAGGCCGACGAGGAAGGCGCGCTTCATCTTCGGGATGAGCAGCACGTCGCCCCACCACGAGGCCACCAGCGCGGCGAGCACCGCGCGGCCGTAGGCGCTGTCGAGCGCGCCGTGCTGCAGGGCCGACACGATGAAGCCCGTCGACGCGAGGGGCTTGAAGGTCCACTCGCCCACGCGCCAGCCGCGGCGCTTGCTCGCGAGGAGCGCGCACATCGCCGCGACGGTGAGCCACGCGCCGACGTTCACCGCTACTCCTTGCGCCCGGCGATGCCGTGCTCGTCCATCTTGGTGTAGAGCTGCGGGCGCGCGATGCCGAGGGTGCGCGCGGCCTCGGCGCGGTTGCCCCCCGACTTCGCGAGGGCGAGCTCGATCATGCGCTTCTCGAGCAGCGCGGTCGCGTCGCGCAGGGGCATCGACGCGTAGGGCTCACCGGGGCCCTCGCCGGGCGCGCCCACCTCGATGGTCGTCTGCGGCGCGCGCAGGGCCGGGGCGAGGTCGCCCACGTCGATCACCTCGGCGCCGCACATCACGGCCGCGCGCTGCACCACGTGAACGAGTTCGCGCACGTTGCCCGGCCACGCGTACGCCTGAAGAAGCGCCATGGCCTCTTCGCTCACGGCCCTGGCGGGCGACGAGGCCAGCGCGTGCGCCACGAGCTGCGGAATGTCGCTGCGCCGCGCCCGCAGCGGCGGCAGCTCGACCTCGATGACGGCGAGGCGATAGTAGAGGTCCTCGCGCAGGCGCGCGTCGGCCTGGCCGGGGCGCACGGGCTTGTGCGTGGCCGCGATCACGCGGGCGCGGCTGGAGAGCACCTCGGTGCCGCCCACGCGCTCGTAGCGGCCGTCTTGCAGCACGCGCAAGAGGCGGGTCTGCAGGGTGAGGTCGAGGTCGCCGATCTCGTCGAGGAGGAGCGTTCCGCCCGCGGCGAGCTCGATGCGCCCGGGCCTGCGCGCGAGGGCGCCGGTGAAGGCTCCCTTCTCGTGGCCGAAGAGCTCGGCCTCGATGAGGGTCTCGGGGAGGGCCGAGAG
>CAISKJ010001685.1 GCA_903885885.1 uncultured delta proteobacterium | reverse complement strand
GTGGCGCAGTGCCTCCCGGGGGCGGCCTACGTGACCGACGCGGGCGCCCTCGATGACCTCCTCGCGACGCGCTCGCTCACGGGCGTGTGGCTCCTGAAGCGCCCGCTCGGATACCGCGGCGGGGCGAAGCTGCGCGTGCGCGGCGACGCGCTCGACGAGGCCGCGCGGCGCTGGGTGCGCGCCTCCTTCGCGCGCGAGGGCGGCGTGCAGGTGGAGCCCGAGGTCGAGCGCCTCGACGACCACGGGCAGCACGGGTTTCTCGCGCGCGACGGGGCCGTGACGTGGGGCGCGCTCACGCGCCAGCGCCTCGACGCCTTCGGCCAGTGGGTGGCCACCGAGCGCGCGCCCGACGACGCGCTAAACGGTCTTGAAAATAGGGCTTTACGCGAGGTGTGCGCGGGCGTGGTGGAGGCGCTGCGCGCCGTGGGGTACTACGGCCCCTTCGGCGTCGACGCGTTTCGGTGGCGGAGCCCGACGGGCGAGGTGCGCTACTGCCCGCTGTGCGAGGTGAACGCGCGCTACTCGATGGGGTGGGCCGTGGGCATGGCGGGGCGCCGCGTCGACCTCGACGCGGAGTGAGGGGCTGCGCTGGCGTCGCGCGATGCGCGAGCCGGTGACCGAGGTGATCTACGAGGCGCCCGCGCGCACCGGCGCGTGGTGGGCGGCGGCGCTCGGGGCGCTGTTTCACCGCGTGCCCTTCTCGACGGTGCAAAAGGCCTACGACACGGTGCTTCGCCGCTCGCGCACCGCCGCGGATTCGTCATCCGTGGCTTCGCGCTCGTCGATGCGCGGGGGCGGCGCGTCGATTCCCACGGCGTGGCGCGCGGCGCGAAAGGCGAGTGCCTCGGCCTCGAGGTCGTCGCGTGTCAGCCGCTGCGCGTCTGCGGAGCGTTGCACCGCGCGCGTCGCGGCGCCGACGACGAGGTGGAGCATCTCGCCGCCGGACAGCCCGTCGCTGATCGACGCGAGCCACTCTGTGGTGACATCGTGCGCGCGAGGCAGCGACGGCGGCAAGAGTCGCGTCGCAAGGCGCTCCCGGCCGGCGACGTCGGGCAGCGGGATCTCGACGTGCCCGAGGATGCGACGCACGAACGCGCCGTCGTAGTTCTTCGCGAGGTTGGTGGCGAAGATCACCACGCCCTCGAAGCGATCGAGCTGCAGGAGCATCACGCTGCGGCTCACGTTCACCCCGTGATCGGCAGACTGGGTGACCGCGGTGAGTCGCCGCCCGAGGATCGAGTCGGCCTCGTCGAAGAACAGCACCGCGCCGTGGCGTCGCGCAGCCTCGAAGGCCGCGACGATGTTCTTGGGCGTCTCGCCGACGTACTTCGACTCGAGCTCCGCGTAGCTCACCGTCACGATGGGGCGCGAGAGGCGCTCGGCGATTCCTTCGGCGCACATGGTCTTGCCGGTGCCAGGCGGGCCGTAGAGGTTGATGGCGACGCGGCGTCCGCACGGATCAATGGATGCGAGCCCCCACGCCTCGTAGAGCGTGCGGTGATGTTCGACCTTCGCAACCAGTGCGCCGAGCTGAACACGGGCCGAGTCAGGGAGGACCACGTCGGCGAGGCGATACCGAGGCGGCGCGACGTCGAAGCGCGCCACCCGATCGTCGGCGTCGCTCGCGCGATCGGGGGCGGGAGGCTGCGCCGCGGGAGGCTGCGCCGCGGGGGGCTGCGCTGCGGGGGGCTGCGCCGCGGGGGCGCGGCCCGACGTAGGAGCACGATCCATACGATGATCCCAGAATCCCATCGGATTGTTTCCCTCGGGTCAGTGAAACTGCTCGGTGACTTCGTAGGTGGCCGCGCGGCGGGCGCGAAGCTCGGGGGAGAGTTCGCTCAGGGGCACGGTGCGCTCTTCGACCTTGCAGCGACGGGTCTTGCCCTCGGGCACCACCAGGGTCTTGATCTTGCGCCAGCCCTTCTGTGCAACGAGCTCGACCTTGAGGAAGACCTTCGCTGCGCGCTTGTATCCGCGCTCCTCGAGCCAGCGGAAGACGACGCCGCGAAGCTCGTCCCAGTATGCGACGACCAGGGCCCCGGCGGCGCCCGCGATGGCCGCGATCACCAGGCCGATCACGCTGCACCCCCGCGCCAGGGCGCCTGCCACGGCACCGACGCCGTCGCGTCGCCTCGCAGAAACGCGGCGCGCGCCTCGGAGGGGAGCTCATCCCACGGGCGCTCTCGGGCGACCGTTCGGTGGCCGTCGCGAGAGAACACCCGAAGCGACTCGAGCGCCCCGTGATCGCGTCGCTCCCAGGTGAGGTCGGCGCCCGCCCCGATCTCGTCGAGCCATGCCTCGAGCTCGGCGTCGCGCGCTCCGAGGAGCACCGCCTCGACGCGTGCGCGATTGGACACCCGCCGCGTGCAGACAAAATCCGCGAGCTCGTGCGCGCCCCAGGCGTCGAGCGCGCGCTCCGTGTCAGCCTTCGCGCGCTCGCCGAGCGAATCGAGCCACACGTACGCCACGCCCATGGCGCACCAGGCGAGGAGCGTCAGCGTGGTCCTGGCGCATTCCTGGGCGAGCGCCCAGAGCAGCCCTCTCACGACAGCTCCATCGCGTGGAGCTCGGCGTCGCGTGTCTTGACGAAGTCGATGGGCACCGACTTCTTTCGTGACATCGCAGCGGCGCGCACGCTCTCGGGGAGCTCGTCCCAGTCGACGGTGCTCTCCTCGGTGCGCTTGATGACCTTCGCGCGAGGGCCGAGCTTCTCTTGCAGGTACGAGTCGATGCGACGCACCCACTCGCCGCCCTGCTTGAAGTACGTCACCGTCGACTCGAGGAGGTGCTGGCGAACCACGGCCCAGGCGCGCTTGATGGCCCGTCGCACGGGCACCATCACCTTGTCGTCGATGAAGATAAACGCCTTCTTGATGTGCGGCGCGAGCGAGGGGACGTGCGCCTCGAGCCACGGCGAGGCGCGCTCGGCGAACCACTCGCAGATGTCAGCCCAGAAGGTGGCCAGCACCGTGATCGAGACGGCGCCGACGAGGTAGATCGCGATCAGCGGAAGGGGCATGACTCAGCGAGCCTCCGCGGCGACGGGCCAGAGGGTGAAGTTGATCTCGTCGCGTCGTGCTCCGAGGTTCTGCGCGCGCACGGGCTCGGGCAGGTCGGACCACTCGACCTCGTCGGTGCGCTGCGCGCGCATCGGCACGCCCTGCGAGAGCACGTAGAGGGTGAGCTCGCGCTCCCAGCGCTTGCCCGCGGCGGCCTTGCGGTACGCGACGCGATACTCGAGCATCATGGTGGCCAGGCGCTGGGCGACCGGCGGCGCGGGAGGCCGCCGTTGCGCGAGGCAGGCGAGCGCGCTCGCGTCTCGCTCGCCGAAGGCCGCGACGAGCCAGCCGAGGCACTCTTCGATCGACGCGCCGCTGTGACGGGCGAGCGTGTCAGCCGCGAAGGAGTACGCGTCGAGCTGCTGCATCACGTCGGGGCTGCGCGCGGCGTCGTCGAGGGCGCGCTCGATGTCTGCGAGGAGTCGTGGGACGTCGATGCGCGACAGGAGCAGCTGTCCGATCGCGCGCCCGCTTTGGGTCCAGGGGTTCGGTCTTGCGTTCACATCGGGAGGAGGAGGGCGCAGCGGCGGGCGCTTTCCAAGCGCCCATCGAAATTCGACCCTCGGACCAACGATCTGTCCGTCACGGGGGCGCCGCGCTCAACGAGGGAGCGCATAGACCTGGAAGTTGGCCGCGTCGAGGCGGGCGAGCGTCGGTGAGACACCCGCCGCGAGCGCCGCGGTGAGGGTCGTGCGCCCGGCCTCACCGAGCGCGCGCTCGAGCGAGTGGCCGCGCTCGCGTGCGGCGTAGAAGGCGTCCATGAGGTGGACCGTGCGCGCGTCGAAGATGGGCCACAGCGACGACACCACGGCCCGCGCGCCGCGCGCGAAGAGCGGACGGACCAGCCCGGCGTCGCGATCGCGCTCGGCCGTCACGGGGTCGCCGCTCTCGCAGCCCGACAGCACCACGACGGGGGCGCGCCGCAGCGTGAGGGCGCGGAGGTCCGTCGAGGACCACACCGAGCCCTGCGGGAAGATGCACACGTGCGTTTCGCCGCCGAGCGCGCGCCGACGCACGTGCCCCGCGTAGTGCACGAGCGCGGCCTCTTCGACGGCGGCGGCGAGGTCGACTGCGCCGCGTGACACGCGCACCCCCGACGCACGCAGCCGCGACTCGATGCGCGAGAGCTCATCGTCGGCGAAGGGGAGGGGGGCGTCTTCGGCCAGCGAGTCGTCGCCGCGCAGGAGGAGGCACGGGCCCGTCGCGGCAGGCAGCGACGCGAGCGAGCTCGCCTGCGAGAGCGTGAGGAGCCGCGCGCAATCGATCTCGGCCTCGAGCAGCGTAGGGCCGTCGGGGGCCACGCTGAGCGCCGCGAAGGGGACGACGCCGAACTCCGACCCCGCCGCGATGACGAGGCGCGTGCGCCCCGTGAGGTGATGCGCGATGGGGTGCACGAGGCGCGTCGACAGGGTCGCGAGCGCGCGTCCCACGGCGCGCAGGTCGCCGTCCGAGGGGGCCCCGCTCACCAGCGCGCCCACAGAGGCGACGAGGGTCAGCGCGGCGGCGTCGTCGGCGGTCCACGGCGCGCGGATGAGCGCGCGCCCGCGCCGATCGATCACGGCGAGGAACACCGCGTCGTCGCCAGGCAGGTACTCGACCGCGACCGCGTCGTCGGGCAGCGCGGCCGCGATCGCGGAGACGTCGGCCTCCGCGGCGGCGTATCCGTTGGGGGCGTGCGCGCGCAGCAGCACCGCGAAGGCCGCGTCTTCGTCGCCGTCGAGCGCGCAGAGCGTGCAGAGGCGCGCCGCGAGGTGCTCCATGGTGCGGCGCATCCCAGCGCGATCGGGGCCGTCCGCGAGCCTCCCTCGGAGCGTCTCGACGAGCCCGAGCGCGCGGTGCAGCGCGCTGCGCGCGACGGCGCCCTCGCCGCGAACGCCCGCCACCGTGGCGGCGAGCTCTGCGGCGTTCCACGCGCGGAGCAGGTCGTCGTGCGACTCGAAGCTCCGCGAGGCCGTCAGGAGCGCCAGCGGGTCCTCGTCGATGAGCCCGGCCATCTGCTGCGCGAGCGCGCGCACCCCATGATCCTCGTCGAGCGCCGGATCGTCGAGGAGCGCGGCCAGGTCGGCGCGCGCGCCCTCGCGCGTCGGCTCGTCACCGAGGGCGCTCGCGAGCGCGAGGTAGATCTGTGCCGTGCGCCACGTGACGTTGCGACGCCCGTGCGCGTCGAGGTGCGCGCGGCACCGCGCGAGCGATTCGACCGCCGCGCTCGTGTCGCCGAGCATCGTCTGCACCACGCCGAGCGTGAGCAGCAGCGGCGGCAGCGTCGCTTCGGGGACGTGCGGCGCGAGGTCGAGCGCCCTGCGTAGATGCTCGCGCGCGGGCGCGGCTCGTCCCGCGTCGGCGTAGGTTTTCGCGAGGAGCGCGTGGCGCTGCGCGACCAGGCTGCGCCGCGTGGGGCTGTCGCACGGAATCTCCTCGAGCTCGCGCTGCGCGCGCTCCGGGCTCGCGCTCGCGAGCAAGAGCGACGCGCGCACCGCGCGGAGGGCGTCGGGCCAGAGGGCGTCTTCGAGGCGCTCGTCGGCGAGGACGAACGCGCGGTCGTCGTCGCTCACCGCGCGGCCCAGGTCGACGAGCATCCCCACGCGGTTGATTCGCAGCTGCCGCACCGAGCGATCGCTCGCGTCGCCGCGCGCGAGGTGGGCCGTCGCGGCGTCGAGGGCGGCGCGCGCGTCGATCGCCGCCAGCGCCACGATCGAGTACAGCGCCGCCCGGTGCCGCAGCGATTCTTGCGCGGGCGGCGCCGCGCTGAGCACCGCGTCGCAGAGGGCTCTCGTCGCCTCGATGTGGCCCATGCCGTGCGCCCGGCGCGCGCACGCGAGCCACGCCGCGGGTCGCTCGCGCGGGTCATCGACGGCGGCCTCGACGTGCGCGAGCGCCTCGACGACGTCGCCCCTCTCGGCCGCGGCGCAGGCGCGCTCGCGTCGAAGCGCCGAGGCGACCTCGCTACGGCCGACGAGGGCGAAGCCGTGCTCGGCCTGCGCGAGATCGTCGGCGACGCGTGCGTGGGCCTCGGGGGGAGCGTCGACGCGGAGCGAGTTTGCGTAGGCGCGCAGCTGAGCGACGCGGGCGCGCACCGCCTCGCTCGATGACTCCGCGAAGGAGGAGGCCTCGGCGAGGTCACGCGCGGCCTCGTCGTGACGCGCGAGCGCGGCGAGGGCCAGGGCGCGGAGCGAGAGGGTCTCCGCCGCGTGCGCGGGGGCGGCCGTCGCGTCGGTGAGCGCGAGCGCCGTGTCGAGGGCCGTGAGCGCCCCCGGCGCGTCGCCCTCGACGAGGAGCATGTGCTGCCCGCGCGCGTGGTAGAGCACCGACGCGTGCGGCGAGCGCTCGGCCTCGGGCGAGAAGAGAAACGCCACGTCGCCGTCGGCGAGCGGCTCTCCGCGGGTCATGTCGAGAAGAGCGCGGTTGATGCGTGCCGTGGCGCGGTCTTCGGGGCACGCGTCGGGCGCTGCGATGACGGCGCCGAAGGCCGCGGCCGCGTCGAGGTAGCGCCCCGAGTGCCAGGCGGCCATGCCCGCGCACAGGAGGGCCGCGTCGCGAAGCGTCGCCCCCAGGGGGCGCTCGAGCAGGGTGCGGGCCCAGCGCAGCGCGCGTCCGTTCTCGCCCGCCCGATGGGCCGCGTGGGCGAGGTCGAGGAGCAGCGACGCTGCGCGCTCCGCGTCGCGCGCCTCGATGCGTAGCACAACCTGATCGGCGGCCTCGAACTCGCCCTGACGCACATAGACGAGCGCGCGGAGGCCGTCGTTCTCGAGCGGCACCCACGCGAGCTCGGCGCCGTCGTCGAGCGCGTCGAGCGCGTCGAGCGCGTCGAAGAGGCCCTGCGGCTCGGTCGTGCCGAGCCCGAGGCGCACGGCGCGTTGCCCTGCCTGGGCCCGCAGGTCGGGCGCGACGCGCTCGTCGCGTGCGTGCGCCTCGAGGCGATCGCGGAGCGCGTGGGCCGCCGCGCTGTCGCCCGTGTCAGCGTACACCCGCGCGAGGAGGTTCGCGGCCATCGCCTCGACGTTCGCGTCGTCCGCGTCGCGCGCGAGGGTCACGCACGACGCGAGCAGGGGCAGCGCCTCGAGCGGGCGTTCGGCGGCGCAGAGCGCCATCGAGCGCGCGTAGCGAAAGCGCGCGCCGTCCTCGCCGTCGCCGTCGTCGAGCGCGGCGGCTTCGCGGAGCACATCGTCGCAGGGGCCGCGCTCGACGTAGGCGTCGAGCCAGCGTTGGAGCGCTTCGCTAGAAGGCAAGCCGCACCGCCTCGCGGTCGCCGGCGCCTTCGCGCGACAGGGTCAACTCGCCGGCCTCCGCGTCGCCGAACGCGAGCGAGACGGGCAGCATGACGCCGTGCGCGTCGGCCGCGCCCGCGACGCGCTCGCCCGTGGCCGCGTTGCGGATCGCCATGCGCCCGTCGGGGCACGGCTCGCCCGCCGCGCCGGTGAAGTGCGCGCTCGCGTGAAGGTATCGGCCGTCGAGCGAGAGGCGCACCTCAACGAAGGTGAGCGGGTCGAGCGCGATGCGGAACGAGCGCGAGTGACCCCGTCGCTCGGCGATGCCGCGCGTCGCGCCCACGAGGGCGCCGAAGCCCGCGGCGGGCTCGAGCGCGGGCATTGCTGGGAGCGAGGCGATGAGCGCTCCGAGGCGGGCGATCATGCGATCGAGCGCGCGGGGCTCGGGCTCCTGCGCGGGGCTTCGGGCGACGACGGGGGCGGGCATCCACCGCGTGGCTTGCGCGAGGGCGAAGAGCGCCTCGACGCGGGGGTCGTCGTCGATGACGGGTTCGCCCGACAGCCACTGCGGCGGCGCGACCTCGCCGTCGAACGTGTTGAGCGCGAGGCGTCGCGCGGCGCTGCGAGCGCCGGGGACCTCGGCGCGCGCGACCCAGCGGGTGCGGGTCACGGGAGCGCCGCGCTGCCTCCGCTCGACGATCGCGGCGATGCGCGTCCACGTCGGGCGAGGCAGCGCGCCGACGAAGGTGACGAGGCACGCGCGCGGCATCGAGACCGGCCGGTCGAGAATGACGACGAGCGCCGTCGCGGTGGGCGTCTCGTCGCTGCCGAGCACGACGTCGATGTCGCGCGCGAGCCACGCCTCTTCGCTCGCCAGGTATCCCTGCGCGCGCGCGCCGTCGAGCAGTGTGACGAGCAGCAGGGCGCGCGCGCCTGGCGTCTCTGCGGGCGGCGCGACGACCCAGAGCTGTCCGCGGTCGACGCGGGCGACGGGCACGGGGCGAGCCGCGCGCGCGCGGCGAAAGAAGGACGCCTCGGGGGTGCCAAGCGCCTCGTCGTCGGCGGGCACGTCGTCGACGGGGCCGTCCGACGCGGCGAGCGACTCGCAGAAGCGCGTCGCGCGAGCGAGCAGTTCTGCATCAATGAACATCGCGAGCGTCCTCCTGGTTGTCGGTGGGCGTAGCGGCGAGGATTTCCAACACGGCCACCACGAATGCGTCGCGCGCCTCGCCGTCGAGGGAGCGGGTCTCGCACCACGCGCGCAGCTCGGCGCCGAAGCGGCCGCGCGTGTCGCCGACCTCATTCTCCGCGGGGCCGCGCGAGACGCCGAGGGCGCGCGCGACGCGCTCGAGGGTCGCCGCGCCGTCGCCGTCGCTGAAGCGAAGCCGCGCGGCCTGGAGGGTCCTCGGCGGGAGCGAGCGCGCGAAGGCCTCGGCCATGCGTCGCGCCTCGCCGACCACGAGGCCGGCCTCGACGCTGGCCGCTCCGTCGTGGTTGGCGCGCTCGAGGGGCTCGTGGGGCTCGAGGGGCTCGCACGCGGGGCCGCGCTCGAGCGAGAGGCTCGACATCACGAGCCGTGCGAGCTCCGTGCGCGACCGGGCGACGTTGCCCCCTGCGGTGAAGATCCGCTCGAGGAGCGCCGCGAGGTCGGCGTTCGAGATCACCTCGCCGAGCTGGTCCTCGCGCGCGCTCGTGAGGCGCGGGCTCACCACCGGGAGCAGCGCCGCGAGCGACTGCGCGTCGAGGCCCGCGTCGAGCACCGGGCGGTCCGCCAGCGCGTAGCGCGCCGTGGGGCCCTCGCGTACGGCGACGAAGCGATCGCCGCGCGAGAGCAGCGCCCCCAGCTTGTTCCATACGTGGTCGCCCCACGCGTCGGGGCGGTCTTCAATGGAGGCTCCGCGGGTCTGGTCGATCCAGCGGTAGACCGCGACCGCCAACCCGCGCCACGAGTAGATGCTCGCCGCCGCGACACGGGCTGGTTCGCGCGTGATGTGCAGCGCGATGTCTTGCACGATCTCGTCGCGTTCGGCCGCCGTGGCGCGCCGCACCGCGGGGTGCCTGCTCCGCACAACCAGGGAGCGCAGCCGCGCGTACGCCGCGCGGGCGACGCCCAGGTCGTCACCCACCAGGGCCTCGACCAGCGAGGCTGCTCCGTTGAATGGTGTGCTCACGTCTTCGCGAGGCGAATGGTATCTCATGCGCCTCGAGGCCCAACGTCCCATTTGCCCTCGCGCGCGTGCCGTTGTGAGGCTCTCGCGACACACTCAAGGCGCAGCGCTGGAGACGCTCGGAGACACGCCCGCATCGTCGGCGCGCTCGGGCCAGATGAAGGCCAGCTCGACGCGACGATTCTCCGGCGCGCTCGCATTGTTGCGGTTGAGCGGACGGTCGGCGCCCCACCCCGTCACGGGCAGCCTCGCGCGGGTTTCGAAGGGCACCCGATCGGCGATGCGCGCGCGCACGTTGGCGGCGCGCAGGGTCGAGAGCTGGGTGTTGTCCGCGAACCATCCGCAGGCGTTCATGAGCGCGGTGACCGGGCGCGGATCGGTGTGCCCCTCGACGTGGATGGTGAGCGTCGGGTCGGCTGCCAGCCGTGCGGTGATCGTCTCGACGATGCCGTCGATGGCGAGGGTGGTCTGGGGGGTGAGGCAGGCGCTGCCTACGGCGAAGCTCGCGTCGCGGAGGGTGATGACGTTCGTGGTGCGATTGAAGCCCACGAGGCCCTCGCGCTCATAGGGGCCGAGCGCGCGCCCCAGCGAGTCGAGGAAGCGCTCGCGGTTCTCTCGCTGCACGCGCAGCGGGTCGGGGGCCGCCGTCGGCGGCGGCTTGAAGAGGTGCACCGTCGAGGCCGCGGCGAAGAGCACGAGCACCACGACGACGAAGCCCGACATGAGGTCCGCGACGGAGGTCCAATGGCTGTGCGACGACGAGGACATCAGAGGGGGATTCCTTCGTCGTCGTCGGAGGGCCCGCGGGCGGGCGCTCTCTTCGCCGGCCGAGGCACCGGCGCGCCGCGCGGGGCCTGCGCGGCGCTCTCACGCGCACGCTCCATGATGTCGAGCAGCCGCACGTTGTTCTCTTGAAACACCTTGAGCGTCGCCTGCAGGTCCTTGAGCGCGGCGGCGCTCTCGGCCTGGTGTTGCTCGAGCCGCGCCATGCCCTCGCTCTGGTGCTTCGCGAAGTACTGAATGGTGCCTGTCATGTTCTCGAGCGAGGCGTTGATCGTCTTGCGCAGCTCGTCGGCCGAGCGCTGCTGCGTCTGCGCGGCTTGCGCGGCCAGCTGTTGCTGGGCGTCGAGCGCCTGCCGCTGCTCGCCGACCGCGTGGAGCAGCGACGTGGACATCTGTTGCAGCGAGGCGTTGAGCGATTGCTGCTGCGCCTGCGTCGCCGACTGCATCTTCGACGAGAGCTCGCCGAGCGCGGTCGCGAGCATCTTCTGCTGCGCCTGCGCGGCGTCGGAGAGCGTGTGCGCGACCTGCGCGAGCGACGCGTCGATGTCGCGGCCCAGGGAGCCGAGCTTGTTCGAACTCTGCGCGAGGGATTGGGCGGTCGACGAGACGCTCCCGCCGAAGGCCGAGACCGTCGAGGCGAGCAGCGTGACCCCTTCGGTCAGGGTCGAGGCGCTGGCGCTGAGTCCCTGGAGCGTTTGCTGGAGGCTCTGATCGATGCGCCCGAAGCCGCGGCCGAGCTCCTCGCGAAGGGTCGATTGGAGCGCCTCGCCGAGGCTGCTCGCGAGCGTGCGACGCGCGGGCGCGATGCGCGCGACGGCGCCCTCGAGCGCCCTGCTCAGCCACGCTTCGACGAGGCCCGTGAAGGCGATGAACGCCAGCGAGAAGAGGATGCCCCACGCCGACGTCTGGAACTTGAACTGCACCGCCTCGAGGAGCGCGCGCAAGGCGTCTTGCACCTGCTGAGGGCTGTTCCCATGCTCCAGCGCGGGGATCGCGTTCTTGACCGCCATGCCGATGCCGAGAAAGGTACCCAGGATTCCCAGCGTGACGAGCGCCCCCGGGAAGGGCGCGATCCGCTGCTTCGCGCGTTCGAAGGGCAGCGCCGCGCGGAGGTAGTCATCCGGGGCGTCGTGCCCGCCGTTGGCGACGTTTTCGACGTATCGGCGCTCGACCTCGGGGAGCGCCTCGCTGATCTTGCGCAGGTCGCGAACGGCCAGGAAGCCGCCGAGGGCCGACAGGGCAAACATGCCTTTGATGAACGTCGCGGCCCCATGATCGGGGTGGAGCAGAAAGCTGCTGAAGTCGCTCATCAGTTCGCCTCGACGGCCACTGTGATGTCGATGCCGCGACGCGCGCGCAGGATGTCTCGCGCCGCGCGAAAGTGACGGTCGCGGTAGTACACGATGAAGTCCCGCTCCGCGTCGGTGAGCGACTCGCCGCTCGCGAGGAGCTTCACGATGTCGAGCGCCGTCTGGTCGTCTTCGGTCTGCGCTTCTTCGGGTCGCGACACGCGCGTGAGCACCACGAGACACTGCTCGATGTTCTCGATGCGACGCCGCGTCTCCTCGAGCTCGAGCTCGCAGGCCTGGAGCCGCGAGGCGTACACCGCGGCGGTCGTCGTCGCGGTGCCGCCATGGGCCTTCACCCGCACCGCCGCGTCGCGCTGGATGCGCAGGTGCTCGCGATCTCTCGTGAGCTTGCCCATGCGCTTCTTGTCGCGCTTGATCGTGTTCGAGAGGCGGTCTTCGAGGAAGTCGCGACGCTGGTCGCCGAGCTTCGCGTCGAGGTAGTCCTCGAGGTGCGCCTGGTCTACGCGCGTAATCTTGTTACCGCTTTGCGCCTTGACCACGATGTCGACGAAGGTCTTGTCGTCGGGCGCGAGCACGCCGTCGTCGGGCAGCGCCGCGGTGATGCGCTGCAGCGCCTTGCCGACGGACCACACCCGCTCGAGCTGAACGAACGACGCGTCGTTGGCGGCGAGCAGCGTCGCGTACCGGCTCCTGCTCCATTCGAGCGTCAGTCGAAGGATCTCTTTGCGCTGCTTCACCTCGCGCGTCGCCGCCGCGCGGATCTGCGCCGCCATGCGCTCCTGCTGCTCCTCGAGGCGCAGGGCCTGATCGCGAAGCTCTTGCTTCTCGTTCTCGGAGAAGAAAAACGTCACCCCTCCTCCGATGAGCACCCCTACACCCGCGATGACGAGGGGGATCATCGGCGCCCCCGCGTGCCCGGCGCGAAGAGCAGGTCGGCGTCGTCGTGCTCGCCGAAGTCGAGCACGCGCGGCGTCGGCACCTTCGCGGTGTCGGAGTCGGTGACCGCGCGCTCGTACTCGACCATGGCCGCTTCGCCGTCGGCGATGGCGCGGTCGACGAGGGCGCGGAGCTTCGCCGTGAGCGCCCTCGAGGCTCGCACGGACTTGTAGAAGTGCCAGAGGGCCAGGCCGAAGGCGAGCGGGTCGGGGTTGAAGTATGCGCCGACCCCCGCGTTGACGGCGTAGGCGAGCGCCTTGGCGTGATGGTATACCTGTTGGCCCTCGCGCCACCCGCGATGCTCGCACCACAGGTCGGTGAGCGCATGCGTGGCGAGGGTTTCGAAGCCGTCTTCGAAGTCGGGAATGATCCCCTGATCGATGCCTTGCGAGAGCATCGGCGCGAACCACGCGATGCGCGCGTCGCCCGCCGACGCGGCGTCGATGGCGGAGCGCAGGCCGAAGCCCGTGATGCTCCCGCCGCTGAGATGGCCGACCACGAGGTCGCGCACCCCCGGGCCGTGCCCCACGATCTCGGTCAGCCACGCGGGCGCGTGCGCGACCGGCCCCGTGGGCAGCGCGCCGAGGAGGCCGATGGCGACCATCACCGCGGCGTCGGTCGGGGCGAGCGCCTGCGCCATCGCGGCGCGCACGTCGCCGCGCAGGTCTGCGCGCGACAGCTCGGCGGCGTGCTGACTCGCCCATGCGGGCGAGGGCACCACGATCTTTGCGGGCTCGTGCAGTGAGCCATCGCGGATGCTCATCGGGGGCACCTCGCGGCTTCGTGCGGGAGGCCGGGGGGCGCGATCAAGGCGGTGGGGGGCAACATCATGGCTGTCGCAGGTCTGAAGGGCGCAGCGGCCGCGATTTCCAACGCAACGGGGAGAAGGGCGTCCAAGGGTCCCCCCGTGTCATTGCGCCTCGCGGCCCGCGGATGGGGCCGCCGATGACGCCAGCCGCGAAAACACCACATCGCGAACCAGACGTGGTTTAGCGTCGCGCGATGCGCGAGCCGGTGACCGAGGTGATCTACGAGGCGCCCGCGCGCACCGGCGCGTGGTGGGCGGCGGCGCTCGCGGCGGCGCTGTTCTTCGCGGGCCTCGCGTGGATCGTCGC
>CAISKJ010001684.1 GCA_903885885.1 uncultured delta proteobacterium | reverse complement strand
GGGCGCGGGCGTCGGCGCGGCCATCGCGGCGGGGGCGACGGAGCCGAAGGCCCCCGCGGGCTGCGCGGGCAGCAGCGAGAGCGCGCGCACGCTCGCCTGCACGGCCGCGCGCACGTTGCGGTCGCGGTCGTTGAGCACACCGTTGAGGGCGGGCACGGCGCCGCGATCGCCGAGCTCGCCGAGGGTGATGGCGGCCGCGCGGCGCACGCCCGGAGCGCGGTCGCGGAGGGCGGCCTCGAGGGCCTCGCGGCTACCCGCAGGGCGCGTGCGCGCGATCTCTTGCACGGCACGGACGCGCGCGCGCGGCGCGGGCGCCCCGCGCAGGGCGGCGATGGGCCCCGTCATGCTCTGAGACCACGCCCGCGGGGCGTGCAACACGAGCGCAGCGACGAGGGCGAGCGCAGCGGCGTAGACCGGTCGAAGGGCGTGTCGTCTCATGGTGTGGTGCCTGCAAAATACGGCAGAAGTGGACGCTACCTTGAGCCCGGCGCGCACATCAATGGATCAGGGCTTCACAGCTACGTGGGGGGCGCGCCGCAGTTGGGGCAGCGACCGAGCTCGGCGGCGTACACCGACTTGCAGCTGCCACACGCGCGACGCCCCACGCGCGCGTCGGGCGCGATCGGCCGGAGGGTGGGAAACTTCACGGCCATCTCGGCCGACGACATCACGTCGTTGGGGTCAGAGGGCACCCACACGACCTCCATGGCCTGGAGGGCGCCGGGGCCCGCGAGGAGCACCTGAAGGTCGGCCCGCAGGGTGTCGCGATCAGTGGCGGGGCGAAAGCCCGTGAGGCGCCCGCGGCGCGCCACGAGGAGCGTCACCACGACGAAGCCGCCGCCCTCTTCGGCGCGCGCCCGCGAGGTGGGCGCGTTGACCTTGCGCACGCCGCCCGCGTCGGCGCGCACGGTCTCGACGAGGTAGCGCCCGCGCTCTTGATCGACGGCCGCTTGAAACTGCGCCTGCGTGGCCTGCATCGAGAGGCCCTCGCTCACGGCGTGGTGAGACATGTACGCGGCGTCGAGAAAGCGCGCGAGGGCGGTGGCCATGGTGCGCGCGGCGCTCTCGAGCGCGTCGGGCGTGTTCTGCATCTGCATGGCCTGCGCGATACGATCGAGCTCGCCCTGCACCTGCGCGCGCACGGTCGAGTCGAAGGCGATGGCGAGCGCGCCGAGCGAGAAGGTGTCGGGCGTGAAATCGCCGCCCGGGAAGCCGCCTCCGCCGCCGTAGGGCGGGGGCACGTACGCCACGTTGGTCTGGCTGCGCTTGCTCAGGGCGAGGCCGATGAGAATCACCACGACGAAGAACCCGACGACGCAGCAGAGCGCCCCGCCGCCGCCGCCGCCGCCGCCCGACGAGCCGCCGCCGTACGAGCCGTAGGACCCGCCGCCGTAGGTGCCGCTGCTGCCGGTGCTCCAGCTCGTGCCCGACGATCGCCCGGAGCCCCCGCTCGTGCCCGATGATCGACTGCCGCCCCAGCTCGACCCCGTGGAGCGACTGCCCGACGACGACGATCGCCCCGAACCCCAGCTCGAGCCGCCGAAGCTGCCGCCCGTGTGCTGCGCCAACGAGGCGATGGGGGCGAACAACCCCAGCACGACCACGAGGAACAACCACGCCCTGATTCTCCGCATGGCGCGTACGTTACGCTGGCGCTCCGCGCGATACCAGAGCCTCAGCGCTCGCAGCGCGCTTGCGCCAAGGCCACGCGCGAGAGGCCGTGCGCGGCGGCCTCGCGGCGCGCCACGAAGGCTACGCCGTCGGCGCGCACGGCGATCGAGGCGGGCGTCGGCGGGCCCTGGCGCACGAGGGCGGGCGGCGCGAGGCTCCCATCGGAAGAAGCCCTCGCGATGAGCAGTCGACCGCTCGATGCGTCGCTGATGAGCGCGAGCGCGCTCGCGCCGTCGTGGGCCGCGTCGACGAGCGCGTAGCGGGCGCGCGAGGGCACCTCGCCCGCGAGGCCGACGGGTGCGCCGCCCGGCGGGACGCGCACGAGCACGGGCGACCCCGAGCCGTGCACCTGCACAGCCTGCAAGGCGCCATCGACCTCGAGGGGCCCGAGCGTCGATGCGGGCCATCGGAGGCGCGTGTT
>CAISKJ010001683.1 GCA_903885885.1 uncultured delta proteobacterium | reverse complement strand
GAGCGCGAGCGCGAGCCCGAAGAGGCGAGAAGAGAGCGCGGCGTGCGGGAGGCGCATGGCGGGTGAGCGCGTCACACCGTCATGATTTCTTTTTCCTTGGAGGCCACGATGTCGTCGGCGGTCTTCACCGCCGCGGCGACGATCTCTTCGGCCTTCTTCCACGCGGCGTCGCCCTCGTCTTCCGAGGTGTCGCCGTCGGAGATGGCCGCGTCGATCATGTCTTTGGCGTCTTTGCGGTTCTTGCGAATCGCGATGCGCGTCTCTTCGCCGTGCTTCTTCGCGCTCTTGGCGATCTCGCGGCGCCGCTCTTCGGTGAGCGGAGGGAGCGGAATGCGAATGATGTCGCCGTCGACCTGCGGGTTGATGTTGAGGTCAGACTCGCGAATGGCCTTGTCGACGTACTTGGCCTGGCCGCGCTCCCACACCTTGATTTGAAGCATGCGGGGCTCGGGCACCGACACCGTGGCCATGCTCGCGATGGGCGTCGGGGTGCCGTAGTAATCGACCCGAACGCCGTCGAGCATCGACGGGTTGGCGCGGCCGGTGCGAAGGCGCGACAGCTCGCGCCGCAGGGCGTCGTGGGCCTTGGAGTTCGCGGCGCGAAGCTCCTCGAGGATCTCTTCGAGCATGACTGACTTCTCCGAATCGGTGAGGTTGAGTCCGGAAGCGATGGGGGGTTACTGCGGCGTAACCTCGGTCTCGAGGGTGTACGTGCCGCTGTTGTTCTGCCCGTAGCCGTCGACGAAGACGGTGTACTGCCCCGGGGCGAGCTCCGTCTCGATGAGCGAGTGCTGCGGGTCCGTCGAGTCGTCGTTGCAGGCGCGCTCGCTCGACTGCTGCGCGCACTGCTGCCGGAGGTACAGCGCGCCGTCGAACTGCGCGCTCAGCGTGAGGCGCACCCGCGAGCGGCGCGTGATGTTGAGCCGGTAGAGGTTCTCGGGGCTGTGAGCGCCGCCGGCGCAGGTGGCCTGAAAGCGGTCGGTGCCGTTGGCCGTGGTGCCCGACACCGTGCGCCCCGACACGAGCAGCGGCGCCGTGCGGCACAGGCGCTCGGCGGCCTGCGGGTCTTCGACGCGAGAGTTGAGGCGAAAGCGCCCGAAGCGGCGCGCCGCGGCGCTGTCGACGACCACGAAGTACTGCCCCGCGTCGAGGGTCTGGTCGTACGCGTTGGCCTCGCCCACGTTGCCCGCGCGGCACGTGGCCTGCGCGACCTGACCGCAGTTGCGCGTGACCGTGATGGTGCCCTGGTTGTTGAGGTCGCTCTGTTCGAACCAGAGCTTCACCCGCGAGCGCGTCGGGAGCGTGAGGCGGTACACCACGTCGTAGCCCTCGGCCGTCGCGCAGGGCGACTGCACGTCGTCGTGGGCCTGAAAGGTGTTGCCCTCGACGGGCGTACCCGGCGTGAGGACCACGGCGTCGGCGCAGGTGTCGCCGGGCGTCGAGCCGCCCGCCACGGGGGCGAGGTCGGCCTCGAGGGTGTAGTTGCCCGTGGCGTTGTTGCGGAACGAGTCGCTGTACACGTAGTAGGTGCCCGCGGGCACCACGGCGTTGATGCGCGAGTGCTGCGTGTCCTCCGCGTCGTCGTTGCAGTCGACCTCGGTGTTGGCGTCGCCGCACGCGCGGCGGAGGTACACCACGCCGTCGTAGTCGCTCTCTTCGTGGAGCTGGAGCCGCGACTCCTGCGGCACCTCGAGGCGGTACACGCGGTCGGGGCCGCGCGCGTTGTTGCCGCAGCGGGCGGTAAAGATGTTGAAGTCTTGCGTCGAGAGCTGGCCCGTCACGGGGGTGTTGGGCGTCAGCGCGGCGGCGTTCTGGCACACCTCGGCGGGCGACGGCACGTCGGCCGCGGTGACGGTGAGCGAGTAGCTCCCGCGGGCGTTGCCATAGCCGTCAGCGAAGATGAAGTACTGCCCCGGGTCGAGCGCCGCGGACACCCGCGCGTGGCTCGTGTCGCCCTCGTCGTCGTTGCAGCCCACCTCGGCGTTGCTGTCTTCGCAGCTGCCCTGGCGGATGTAGAGCGCGCCGTCGAAGTTGCCCTGCGTCTCCATCGAGACGGTGACCTGCTGCCGACGGTCGAGCGTGAGGGAGTACACCACCTCGGGCGCCCCTCCGGCGCGCGGCCCCTCGGTGCTGGGCTCGCTCTCGCCCTCGCCCTGGAGGCAGCGCCCGGTGAACCGCGAGGGGTTCTCCGACGTGTTGCCCGTCACGGTCTGCCCGGGGGTGATGGCGATGGGGTTCATGCACGTGCCCGTGGTGGCCTCGGTGCG
>CAISKJ010001682.1 GCA_903885885.1 uncultured delta proteobacterium | reverse complement strand
CGCCGCCACCGCCACCGCCACCGCCACCGCCGCCGCCGGCCTTCACGACGGTGTTCTCGACGCGTGCGGCGTCCAACGCACCCGACACCGCCATCGAAGACGCGATCGTCGACCTGATCAACCGCGCGGTGCCCGGCTCGCGCGTGCGCGTCGCGGTGTACAGCTTCACTCGCGCGCGGCCCGCCGCGGCGCTCGTCGCGGCGCATCGGCGCGGGGTCGACGTGCAGCTCGTCGTCGACGGCGCCACCCGGACGTCGGCGGGCTCCGAGGTGCCAGCGCTCATCACGGCGCTCGGTGCGAGCCGTGTGACGGTGTGCCGCGCGCCGGGCACGGCCTGCCTGGGCACGGGCATCATGCACCACAAGAGCTTCCTCTTCTCACAGCTCGACGACGGCTCGCGCAACGTGGTGGTGCAGGCGTCGCACAACCTCACGAACGCGCAGCTCTCGCTGCACAACAACGCGGTCATCGTGCGCGGCGACGCCGCCCTCTTCGCCGCGTACGAGCGCACCTTCGCCGACCTGCGGCGCGACGTCGCGCAGCCCGACTACTACCGCATCGACGACGGCGACCTCGCGACGCGCGCGTACTTCTTTCCCCGCGCGGCGGGCGACACGGTGGTGTCGATCCTCGACAACGCGACCTGCGACGCGTCGTCGCGCATCCTGGTGGCGATGGCGTTCTTCACCGACGCGCGCATCGAGGTGGCGCGCGCCCTCGCGGCGCGCAGGCGCGCGGGCTGCGCGGTCACGGTGGTCGCGGGCGACGACGACATTCCGCTCGGCGCGAGCGTGGCCTCGACGCTCACAGGGGCGGGCGTCACGCTCGTGCGCTACCCGGCGCGCGGCGGCTCGTGGGGGCTGCACTCGAAGTACGTGATCATCGACGCGCCCTACGCGGGCTCGACCGCGCACCGGCGCCTGGTGTTCACGGGCTCGCACAACTGGACGGGCCCCGCGCTCGACCAGAACGACGAGACCCTCCTGCGCGTCGAGCGCGACGAGGTGTTCAACGCCTTCGTGGCGGATCACGCGCGGGTGCGCGCCGCCGCCACGCGCCCCTGAGAGGGCTTTCTACAAGGGTCGCGGGCGCGCTCACCGCGTGTGGTGATCGCGCGCACCACCGGTGATGAAGGTGCTGCTACGGCACCACGCGCACGCGCACAGCGGCGACGGTGACGCCCGCGTGACGCAGGGTGATCTCGTAGTCACCGGGCTGCTCGAAGAGCGTGGCGCCGAGGGCCGCCTCGAGCTGCGCCGAGCCGCCGGGGCGCAAGAACGACCACTCGTGGGAACCGGCGTCCCGAAACGCACGATCGACGGCGGGCGCCGCGACGCTGTTGACCCAAAAGTCGCAGTCGTGCAGCGAGGGCATGGCGGTGCGCGTGCCGCGATTGGTCGCGGCGACGCGCAGCCTCCAGCGCCGCCGATCGTGCATCGGGATGGTTGTCGCGCTCGCGGAGAGCTCCCACGTGACTTCGCTCGCCGCGATCTCGGGCGCGGCACCGTAGGCGCTGATCATCGAGCCGGGATCGTCGTGCGAGGGATCGCCACGGGACCCAGAGCGGCAGTCGGCGAGCGCTAGCGAGGCCGAGAGCGCGAGCAGCGCGCTGCGCGAGAGCCCCGCGGGGAGCGGGCGCAGCGGGGATGCGACGACGACAGGCGCGTCGCAGAAGGGGCAGCACGCGGCGTCGGCTTTGACGTGGCGCGCGCAGTCCGCACAGAGGGTGAGTTCGTATGCCATGGGACTGAGACGGTACTCCAACGAGCACCGCGGAGGACAAGGCGTGTCGGCCACGGCCCGCTGCGGGTATTCCCTCGGCGCTCACCGCGCGGGCGCGCGCTGTGGCACCCTCCGCGGCCAATGACCACTCCGAGCCTCGCGCCCGTGAAGCCCCTCCTCCGCGGCGTGTCGCACCAGATCGCCTGCGCGGTCGCCCTCGTCGCGGGCGCGCTGCTCATGCGACAGGCGCCGACGGGCACGGTGCGCGACGCCGTGCTCGTCTACACCGCGAGCCTCGCGACGCTCTTCGGCGTGAGCGCGCTCTACCACCGCCCCACGTGGCAGCCCCGCGCGCGCCAGTGGATGCGCCGCCTCGACCACGCGGCCATCTTCGTGCTCATCGCGGGCACGTACACCCCCCTCACGCTGGCGCTCTCGCCTGCGCACCGGGCCACGCTGCTCGCGGTGGTGTGGGGCGGCGCGCTCGCGGGGGTGCTCCAGTCGGTGCTGTGGGTCACCGCACCCAAGCCTCTCATCGCGGTGCTCTACGTGGTGCTCGGGTGGAGCATCGCGCCCTACTTCGGCGAGGTGCGCGCGGGCGTCGGGGGCGCGCCGCTCGCGCTCATTCTCGTGGGCGGCGTGGTCTACAGCCTCGGCGCGCTCGTGTACGCGAAGAAGCGCCCCGACCCCGTGCCCGCGGTGTTCGGCTACCACGAGGTGTTTCACGCGCTCGTGATCGCCGCCGCGGTGCTGCACTTCGTGGCCGTCACGATCATCGCGCTCGGCGACCGAGGCTGACGCGGAGCGCACCGTCACGGTGCCGCGTGCCCACCGCCCGGTGGCGACCCGCCACCCCCTCGCCACCCCCTCGCCACCCCGTTCCGCCACCCCCGCCCGTCGCGACTCCCTTGCGATCATGGCATTTCACGCGTTGGCACCCGGCTCGCTCTGCTCGCTCCGAGCACGGGGGGTCGGGCGATGCCGTCGACGACACATCAGGGGCTGGTCGAGCTGTTTCGCGTGCGACCCACGCTCGCGGCGGAGCTGCTCACGCGTGCGACCCGCGCGGCGCTGCCCGCGTTCGTGAGCGCGTCTCCCACCGAGGCCGCGCTCGACCAGCTCGCGCCCGTGGAGTTTCGCGCCGACCTCGTGGTCGAGCTGCGCGACGAGAGCGGTGCGCTCGCGGGCGCGATCGTCGTCGAGGTGCAGCTCGGCGTCGACGCCGACAAGCCCTGGGTGTGGCCCGTCTACGTGGCGGCGCTGCGCGCGCGATCGCGACGCCCCGTGTGGCTGCTCGTGGTGGCGCCCGACGCATCGGTCGCGCGGTGGGCGCGCATCCCCATCGAGATCACGGGGGGCGTCGCGTACCCGCTCGCGATCGTGCTCGGCCCCGACGAGCTCTCTCCAATTGGGGATCCCGAGGCCGCGGCGAGCCACCCCGAACTCACACTCCTCGCGGCGGTCG
>CAISKJ010001681.1 GCA_903885885.1 uncultured delta proteobacterium | reverse complement strand
GGCGCCGCGCCATGGACATGAACGACCGCGCCCTGCGCAACGTCGTCGTGGGCATGGGCAAGGGCAACGGCCCCACGCGCGAGGGAGCCTTCGACATCACCGCGGCGAGCGAGGTCATGGCCATTCTGTGCCTCGCCTCGGGCCCCAAAGACCTCGAGGCCCGCCTCGCGCGCGTCGTGGTGGGCACCACCGCGGCGGGCAAGCCCGTGACCGCGGGCGACCTCGGCGCGGCGTCGGCGATGGCCGCGCTCCTCCTCGACGCCCTCATGCCCAACCTCGTGCAGACGCGCGAGGGCACGCCCGCCATCGTGCACGGCGGGCCCTTCGGCAACATCGCCCACGGGTGCAACTCCATCCTCGCGACGCGCATGGCGCTCGCGTACGGCGAAGACGTCGTCACCGAGGCGGGCTTCGGCTTCGACCTCGGGGCGGAGAAGTTTCTCGACATCAAGTGTCGCGTGGCGGGCCTGTGGCCGCGCGGCGTGGTGCTCGTGGCCACGCACCGCGCCCTCAAGATGCACGGCGGGGTTCCCGTCGCGAAGGCGAGCGAGCCCAACGTCGACGCGCTGCGCCGCGGCACCGATCACCTCACGAAGCACCTCGAGACGCTGCGCGCGTACGGGCTCCCCGCGGTGGTGGCCATCAACGCGTTTCCCCACGACACGGCCGAAGAGGTCGCCGCGCTGCGCGAGTACGGGCTCGGTCAGGGCGTGTCGGTGGCGCGCTCCGAGGGCTTCGCGCTCGGCGGCGATGGCTCGCTCGAGCTCGCCGACGCGGTGCTCGACATGCTCGCGAAGACCGACGCCGCGCCCCCCAAGGCGAAGTTCATGTACGAACTCAGCGACACGCCCGAAGAGAAGATTCGCAAGGTGGCGCGCGGCGTCTACGGCGCCGACGATGTGGAGTTCACCCCCGCGGCGCGCAAAGACCTCGACGCGGTGGTGAAGCTCGGCGGCGCCGAGCTCCCGGTGTGCGTGGCCAAGACGCACCTGTCGCTCACCGACGACCCCACGAAGGCGGGGCGTCCGCGCGGGTTCACCATCACCGTGCGCGAGGTGCGGCTCAGCGCGGGGGCGGGGTACATCATCCCCCTCACGGGCGAGATCATGACGATGCCGGGGCTCCCGAAGGAGCCCGCGGCGCGGCGCGTGGTGGTCCACGCCGACGGCACGATCACGGGGCTGATGCAGGGAGAGTGACGGGTCGTTCGGTACCGAACGATCAGCGGGCGTAGTCGACGGCGCGGGTCTCGCGCACCACGGTGACCTTGATCTGTCCCGGGTACGCGAGCTCGCTCTCGATCTTGCGCGCGATGTCGCGCGAGAGGGTGAGGGCGCCCACGTCGTCGATCTCGCCGGGCTCGACCAGCACGCGAACCTCGCGGCCGGCCTGAATGGCGAAGGTGCGCTCCACGCCCTTGAAGGTGCCGCAGATCTTCTCGAGGTCTTCGAGGCGCTTCACGTAGCCCTCGAGCATCTCGCGGCGGGCGCCGGGGCGCGCGCCGGAGATGGCGTCGGCCGCGGCGGTGAGGTGCGCGATGAGGCTCTTGGGCGCCTCGTCGTCGTGGTGGGCCGCGATGGCGTTCACCACGATCTCGTCTTCGCCGGCCTTGCGCGCCATGTGGGCGCCGATCACCGCGTGGCCGCCCTCCTGCTCGTGCGTGGCGGCCTTGCCGATGTCGTGGAGGAGCCCCGCGCGCCGCGCCTGACGGGCGTTGAGCCCCATCTCCTGCGCGAGCAGGCCGCACATGTGACCGACCTCCACGGAGTGTCGCAGAATGTTCTGCGCGTACGAGTAGCGGTACCGAAGCTGCCCGACGATCTTCACGAGGTCGGGGTGCAGCCGGCCGAGGTTGAGCTCCATCACGGCGGCCTCGCCGGCCTCGCGCACGGCGCGCTCGACCTCTTCGCGCGCCTTGTTGAAGAACTCTTCGATGCGCGTAGGGTGAATGCGCCCGTCTTGAATGAGGCGCTCGAGGGTGAGCCGCGCCATCTCACGGCGCACGGGATCGAAGGAGCTCACGGTGATGGTCTCGGGCGTGTCGTCGATGACGAGGTCGCAGCCCGTGGCCTCTTGAAACGCCCTGATGTTACGGCCCTCGCGGCCGATGAGGCGCCCGTACGCACCGCGGTACTCAACCTCCGAGGACGCG
>CAISKJ010001680.1 GCA_903885885.1 uncultured delta proteobacterium | reverse complement strand
TTGAAGGGCGCCGCGATGGGGTCGCCGGTCTCGGCGATGATGGCCGCCGCGCGCTGCGGCGTGAGGCGCGCGTCGAGCGCGAAGAGCTTGCCCGCGAGGCACGCGACGCCAGGCGAGGCCATCGACGTACCCGAGAGCGGAACATGCTCGCCCGAGGGAATGAGGCTGTCGACCTCGACGCCGTGATCGAACACCCGCACGCGCTCGGGGTTCGAATTCGTAAACGTGGCCCAGTTGCCCCAGCGGTCGACGGCGCCGATCGCGAGCACGTTGGGCGCGTCGATCGACGCGGGCACCTCGTCGTATTCGGCCACGTCCTGGTTGGCGTTGCCCGCGGCCACCACGAAGAGCGTGTCGGGGCACAGTTCGAACACCCGGCGCCAGTTGTCGCGCCGCATGCGCTGCACGGCGCGGGCGCGGGCGCGCACCTCGTCGTCGCTGTGATAGGTCTCGCGCTCGTGGCGCAGCGCGTCCTCGAGGTACTCGATCGAGAAGCCGAGGCTCGCGTTCACCACCCGCACGTGGTTGCGGTTGATGAAGTCGGCCACGGCCTCCATGTTGGCGCGCTCGGCGGCCACCTCGGCGTCGCTGGGGCCGCGGTTGTGGTAGGGCCGCGCCTCGCCCGCCCACGCGCTGCGAAACACCGCGAGCCGCGCGAAGGGGTTGCCCGACGTCACGATGCCCGCCACGTGCGTGCCGTGCGACCACTCGCCCACGTCCTCGAGCCTGCGGTCGAGCGCCTCGAGCTGCGCAACGTCGGTCACCGCGCGCTGAAGCTCCAGCACGCGCTGCGCGGCGGGCGTCGAGGCCATGCCCGCGCGGAGGTCCATCACGCCTCGCAGAAAGGGCGTGTACTGCCGCAGGGTCTCGGCGCCGGGGTCGTAGAGGAGCGCGGTGTTGGGCGCGGCCCCGTCGGCCACGATGCCCGCGATGTCGTCGACCTGGCCGTTGCCATCGTCATCGCGACCGTTGGGCTGCTCGTGCGGATTCGCGTACATCCGCCGCGCGAAGAGCGCGGGGTTGGTGCCGAGGTCCCACACGCCCACCGCGACGGGGCGCGCGTCGCGAGCGCCCGCGAGGTTCACCGTGCCGAAGGCGTACGCGGGGTCTTCCGGTCGCGCGTTGTGGGCCGCCCGCACGCGCTCCACCACAGCGAGAAAGCGCTCGCGGTTGCGCACGATGCCGGGCATCACCTCGCCGAACCAGAGGGCGCCGCGGGCCGTGTCCTGCGACACGAGCTGGCCGTGCAGCTGCGTCACGCGCGCGGCGAGCTGCTCCTGCGTCTGAAAGATCTGAAACACCACCGTCGCGGCCCCGAAGCGCGCCCGCGGGAGCTGCGCGAACACCCCTTCGAGCGCCTGCGATTGCGCCGCCGCGTCGTCGCCCGCCCCGCGCCGCGCGAGCTCCGACAACATCGTGGTGCCCATGAACGCGAGGTTGCGATTGCGGGCCCGCGCGCGCACGAGCCGAACGAGCCCCGCGGCCTCGTCGTTGCGCCCCTGCGCGGCGGCCACGACGGCGAGGTCGTAGAGCTGATCGGCCGTGCGCCCCGCGATCTCGGGCGCGCTCGCCGGGTCGGCCACGTAGGCCGCGAGGCGCGCCACGTCGAAGCCGGGCTGCCCCTCGCGAATGCGCGCGTGCGCCCCCTCGGTGACCACGCGGCAGAGGTCGTCGCGCGTGGCGCGCTCCCACGTGACGGGCGCCGCGGCGACGGGCGCCGCCGCCCCCGCATCGACCACGATGTCGTCGGGCGAATGAGCGCGCAGCGCGGCGATGGGAATCGGCTGCGCGCTGCTGCACGAGACGGCGAGCGCCGCGGTAACAAACCACGGAGCGACACGGTGCTTGCGATACGACATGGGCGCGGAGAGTGCCCCCGTCGTCGCATGCGGTTCAAGCGCAGCACTCGAAGAGCGGGCGCGCGAAAGCGAAAACCCCGAAATGACAAACGGCGAGGGTTTTAATCTCGCCGCGGGTCAGAACAGGGTGTTCACGTACGATTCGGAGACGTTGGTGGAGCTGACCGGGATCGAACCGGTGGCCTCCTGAATGCCATTCAAGCGCTCTCCCAACTGAGCTACAGCCCCAACGTCGAGGGGAATGGCGTTCTATCTCCGACCCCTCGAAACGTCAAAGAAAAAATCACGACCCCGTGCGAAGCGCGAAACCGATCATTTTGTAGAGCAATCGCGCGGCGACGTTGCCATCCCACTCGTCGCCCTCGGGGCCCGGAACAACCTCCACGAGATCCATCCCGACGATGCGCCGGCCCGAGCGCGCGACGGCGCCCACGAGGAACGCGCACTCTTGAAACGACAGGCCGCCGGGCACCGGGGTGCCCGTGTGGGGACACAGCGTCGGGTCGAGGCCGTCGATGTCGAACGAGAGGTACACGTCGCGCGGGAGCGCGCCCACGATCCCCTCGACGATGCGCGCCCACGAGGTCCCCTCGAAGCGCTGCGCGTGGAGGCCCGCGTCGAAGAAGGTCACCACGCGCCCGCCAGACGCCTCGATGCGCGCGTACTCCTCGTTGGAGAGGTCGCGCACGCCAACCTGCACCAGCTTCGCCACGCCCGGAACGCGATCGAGCACGTTGGCCATGATCGACGCGTGCGACCACGTGAAGCCCTCGTAGGCCACCCGCAGGTCGGCGTGCGCGTCGCGGTGCAGCACGCCCATCCCCGGGTACCGCTCGGCGTGCGCGCGGATGCACCCGAAGGG